>JBEKWQ010000052.1:0-10930 GCA_049512875.1 Acidimicrobiales bacterium | reverse complement strand
CGCGACCAGCTTGAGCGCGGTAGCGGCGTGTATCCCCTTTGGTTGGAACGTCTTCATGTCTTCCTCTCTCGTGCCCTCAGTCCCTTCTTGGGACTTTTGTGAGTGCCTTTGGACCTTGGTTTCTGCGCTGGTGCCACGAGTCCCGAGTGAACTCCCAAACCTCTCTGTTCACTCGGGACCACGTCGGCGATTCGAACTGCTTATTTTCTGTTCGTTGCTACTTCAACGTGACCGGAGCCGCGAGCAATGTCAGGACCGACAAGGTGTGACTCGGGCTGAAGGTCCCCGTGGCGCCGGGAACGGCCGGGGTGACTACGACCGTCTTGAGGTAGGCAACGTGCTCAACGACACTCTTGCCGTTACGCACGACCGTAATTACCTTGGTCGCGTGCACCTTCTTGGTCACCGCGGGCACCGCGATGGTCTTCATGGTGATGGTGTAGGGAATGGCCCCCGTGGGGCTGTAGTCGCCCGTCGCGGTGCCCGTCTGCAGCACGCCGGTCCACATGCCAAGACCACCGTGGTTGCCGTAGGTCAAGGGGATCGGGGTCGCGTAGCCGTTGACGGTGATTGCCGCACTGCTGACATTGGCTGACGTCAGCGCCGCGCCACCGAGGGCGGCGTCATTGGCCGCAACGCGAAAGACGATGCCGTCGCCGACCACGAACTGTGACTGGATTCCACAGCTGTTCGCTGTTCCCACCGCGTCCACGATGAACGAGATCGGACCCGCGGTGTCGCCTTGGATCGGCGGGGCGATGGTGACGTTGTAGGGCGCCGCCGTGGCGTTGGCGTAGTCGGCCGTGTCAGTGGGCACGAAGGAAGCACCGAAGACCACGGGCCCCGCGGCAGTAGGCGCCCACGTGCAGGTCGCGATGAAGGGCGTAACAGTGGTTGTCGCGACCGACGAGCAACCAGCGATGGTCGCCCCGCCCGCGCTGAAGGTCACCGAACCGGCCACGCTCGTGGTTGCCACCAGGGGCGGGGTCGTTCCTGGGAACTCTCCCGCGGCGCCGCTCAGGACGACGGTCGGTGTGGTTTGGGCCGCGGAGGCGCTACCCACCCCGAACGCGACGACGCTGCCCAGGCTCATCGCCCCTACGACTAGTAATGGCATCAATCTTTTCATTTTGGAGTCCTCTCCTTGTTCTTGCTCAGTGCTGCTTTGTCTCTGCGACTTACTTGATGGTGAGGGTCCCGGTGAGCGTCGCGCTGAACGAATCGCTCTCGCTGGATCCTGCGGTGGTGGCTTGGATGGAGAAACTTCCGCTGAAGCTCAACGTCCCCGTAGCGCCCTTGAACTTGCCAGTGCCACTGAGGACGGTCGCGACACCCTTAACGGTGACCGGTGTCGGCGCGGCGCTGTTGACCGCGCACGCCTGGGTCTTGGACGATGAGGCGACCCGCAATTTGAGCCCGCTCGCTCCGCTCAGCGCACCGAGACCCGAGCCGCTACCGCTCACGACGTTGGCGCCGTCGGTTCCCGTACCCGTGCCCTTGACCGACGTTGCCTGCACGCCGGTGCTGCTCCAGAGCAGGCCAATGGTGCCCGTGTAACTCCCCTTGAAGGCAACGTGGACGATCTTGGCCTTGACCACGTGACTCGCGACGTTCGATGCTGGGAGTACGCGCTGTGAGGAAAGCGCTCCCGCCGTACTGCTCAGACCCGTGGTCGCCACGAGGCCAATGACGCCCACCGCGAGCAACGAGCGCGACAGCGTTCCTCTCGAACTTCTTGCAATCGCACGGTTCTCCATAAAAGTCCTTCCAAACTTAAGGCAATCTTAAGAATTCAAGTTCCCGGAACGAGTTGGTAAATCGGGGCCATAAGTCATTTCGTCCGTCGCACAACGAAAGAAGCCAGTAGGGCCTTTAGTCCCTTCTTTAAGATGGCGATGTCGTTCTCGTCACTTCAATCGCACGACAACGCGACGACGTCCCCGTGCTCTAGCGAAAGCTCTCTTGCATTGCTTTCAGTGCCGCCGAGCCCGGACAGAGTTTCTCGTGGGGCACGGTGTTGAGTCCGTGACTGGGTGTGTTGTTCAACTCGTGCACGTCTGGTGCGTGCTCGTCGACGTAGAGCAGTCCGGTCGCGATCTCGCCGCGACTTCGCCGGTCGCGGATGTACTCTTCCACCTTTTGGCGGTCGTAGGGGTCATAGCCCTCGGGCACCGAGCGGAAGCGCACGACGCTACCGTCGTGCATGGTGACCTCGGTCGCGTCGTGCTCGGAAATCGAACGGTGGATCTCCTTGCGGATCGGTACGAAATCGGTCTCGATTTCCTTCACCTCGTGTTCGCGCATGAACCGGTAACTCTTGGTCGAGCCCTCGTGGTCGTTGAAGGTCACGCACGGCGAGATCACGTCGATCAGCGCCAATCCGTTATGCGCCGCGGCGGCCTTCAGGATTGGCACCAATTGCGCCTTGTCCCCCGAGAAACTACGAGCGAGGAAGGTCGCACCCATCGAGAGTCCGAGCAATATCGGGTCAATGGGTGCGATGGCGTTGGGCTCACCCTTCTTGAGTCGCGATCCGATATCGGCCGAGGCGGAGAACTGGCCCTTGGTGAGCCCGTAGACCCCGTTGTTCTCGATGACGTAGATCATGTTGACGTTGCGCCGGATCGCGTGGGCCAGGTGTCCGAGACCGATTGACAACGAGTCACCGTCACCCGAAATACCGATGTAATTGAGTTCCCGGTTGGCGGCGTTGGCGCCGGTGGCGATGGTGACCATGCGACCGTGGGCAGAGTTGAAACCGTGGGCGCCGCGGACAAAATAGGTCGGCGTCTTGGACGAGCACCCGATGCCACTCAACTTGGCGATCGTGTGGGGGGGCATCGAGAGTTCCCAGAAGGTGTGACTGATCGCCGCGGTGACCGAATCGTGGCCACAACCCGCACAGAGCGTCGAGACGGCACCCTCGTAATCGCGGATCGTGAGGCCTAACTCGTTCTTGGGCAGCGCGACGAACGGGATGACGGGCTTAGCGATGGACGTCATGACTTGTTCTCCAAGAAGTTGAGGACGCCGTCGACAACTTGGCGCGCGCTCAAGGGAAACCCCCCGTACGCGAGCACCGAGTGCAACGACTCAATTGGGAATCCGGTTTCGATGGACAGCAAACTACGCAGCTGCGCGTCGCGGTTCTGCTCGACGACGAAGCAAAGGCCGTGCTCCTCCGCGAAGGCGCGAACCTCCGCGACGAAGGGAAAACCGCGCACGCGCATGTAGTCCGCGGGCACGCCACGAGCGCTAAGTTCGTGCATCGCTTCGCGAACCGCGAGGTCACATCCCCCGAGCGTGATGATGCCTACGGTCGCGCCTTTGGTGCGCTCGATGATCGGGGCGGGCACGTGCGGGGCTGCTGCCGCGTGCTTCTTCTTCAGACGATCGACGACCTCCTGGTAGTCGTCGGCGTTCTCGGTGTACTTGCCGAACTTGTCGTGACCCGAGCCACGGATGAAGTAGGCGCCCTTCTCGTCCGAGCCCGGTACCGTACGCGGGGTCACGAAGTCGTTGTCCTCGTCGGTGTAGCGAAAGAACTCGGCCATCGTCGCCAGATCCGTGTCGTTCAAGACTCTCCCCCGATCGGGTACGTACGAATCGTCCCACGTGAGCTCGGGCACCACCCAGTCGTTCATGCCGATGTCCAGGTCAGAGAGCATGAACACCGGTGTCTGAAAACGCTCCGCGAGGTCAAAACTCTGGACGGCGAATTCGAAACACTCGTGGGGATTCGCCGGAAAGAGGAGTATGTGCTTCGTGTCGCCGTGTGAGGCGTAGGCGCACAGCAAGATGTCGGCCTGCTGAGTGCGCGTGGGCATGCCCGTCGAAGGACCGGTTCGCTGCACGTCGACGATCACCGCGGGGATCTCGGTGTAGTACGCGAGTCCGAGTAATTCGTTCATAAGGGATATCCCCGGGCCCGACGTAGACGTGAAGGCACGCGCACCACTCCACGACGCCCCGAGCACCATACCAATCGCCGCGATCTCGTCTTCGGCCTGAAGGATCAGGTAGTTGTTCTCGTAAGGGAGTTCGCCGGGGAGTGGATTCTCGACCGGCTCACGACGATACTGCGCGCACAAGCGAGTGAAGTTGTCCATCACCGCGGTCGCGGGCGTGATCGGATACCAACCAGCCACGGTCGCGCCGGCGTACAGGCAACCGAGGGCCGTGGCGGTGTTGCCGTCGATCAAAATGGCGTCTCTGGTGGCGTCCATCACCTCGACGCGAAAGGGCAACGGGCACTCGAAGTTCTCCTTGGCGAAGTTGAATCCGAGGCGAAGCGCGTTCTGGTTGGACTCACGAAGAAGCTCGTTCTTCGCGAACGTCTCGGCGAGCAGACCCGAGACCAAGTCCACGTCGAGACCCACGAGCGCCACCACCGCGCCGGCGTAGGCGATGTTCTTCATGAGGATCCGCTCCCTGGGTGCGGCGAAGTTCTCGATGCACATCTTGGCGAGCGGTACGCCGAGGAACGTGACGTCCTCACGCAGCAGATCGGCGTCCAGTGGCCACGAGGAGTCATAGAGGACGTACCCTCCCTCGCGCACGTCGTTGATGTCCTCGCGATACGTGGCTGAGTTCATGGCGACCATCAGGTCATAATCGAGGGCTCGGGCGGTGTAGCCCGATTTGTTGACGCGAATCTCGTACCACGTGGGTAGGCCTTGGATATTCGAAGGAAAAAGGTTCTTGCCCGACACAGGAATACCCATGCGAAAGATGGCCTGCATCAAAAGACTGTTGGCACTCGCCGATCCGGTGCCGTTAACGTTGGCCAGTTTGATCGAGAAGTCGTTGATTCGTACGTGCGTATCTCGCGCGGTATCAATGGCCATGACCTACCTCACTTCACTCTTCACTTGACTGGCGCGACGCACCGGAATGGTGAGCAGGCCAGAGTCACCCGCGTAGGGCATGTGCAACTCGAATTCCTCCATGTCCCAGGCGGCGGTGGGGCAGCGTTCGGCACAAAGGCCACAGTGCACGCAGACATTCTCATCCTTTACCATCACGCGCCCCGTCTGGGGAAGGGCGGCGGAAACGTAGAGAGACTGGGTGGGATTGACCGAGGGTGCCGAGAGGCGCTCGCGCAACGCCACTTCGTCACCGTTCTCAGTGATCGTCAAGCACTGGACGGGACAGATATCGATGCAGGCGTCGCACTCGATGCACAGCGGCGCCCGGAAGGCGGTCTGCACGTCACAGTTCAGGCAGCGCTGCACCTCCCTGGCGGTCTGTTCGGCGCTAAAGCCGAGTTCGACCTCGAGGTCCAGGGACGCGAAACGCTCGGTGAGGTCGACGTGCGTCATTTTCTGTCGGGACGAGGGGTTGTAGTCGTTGTGATAACTCCACTCGTTCATCCCCATCTTCGTGCTCGTCAGGGCCATCGAGAGTGGCGCCCGGTCCCTCACGTCCCGGTCAAAGCAATGAGCGTGGATGGACTGGGCGGCCTCGTGACCGTGGGCGACGGCCCAAATGATGTTTTTGGGACCAAAGGCGGCGTCACCGCCGAAAAACACGCCGGGCAACGTGGACTCGAAAGTGACTTCGTTGACGACGGGCATGTCCCACTCGCCGAACTCCACGCCGAGGTCGCGTTCAATCCAGGGAAAGGCGTTTTCCTGACCAATCGCGAGGATGACGTCATCGCAGGGAATCATGATTGTGTCAAGGACCTTTGACTTGGTGGCGCGATCGTCCCACTCGAGCACCTCGAACTCCATGCCCACGAGCTTGCCGTCTTCGAGCACGAAATTCTTTGGCGCGTGGTTGACGATGATCTCCACGCCTTCCTCTTCGGCGTCCTCGAGCTCCCAGGGGGACGCTTTGAAGAATTCGCGCGGACGTCGCGCCATGACCTTGATGCTGGTGCCGCCGAGACGTCGCGACGATCGACAACAGTCCATCGCGGTATTTCCGACACCGATGATGAGGACACGCTTGCCAATCGATTTCACGTGCTCGAACGCCACGGACTCCAGCCAGTCGATACCTATGTGGATGTGGGTGTCGCCCACCTCGTCGTGGCGGCCCGGTACCTCGAGGCCCTTCCCCCGCGGCGCTCCGACGCCCACGAAAATTGCGTCGAAGTGTTCGTCGAGCAGGGCCTTCATGCTGTTGATCGGCGAGTTGTAGCGGATATCCACACCCATGTCGAGAATGACCTGGGTCTCTTCAGAAAGCACCTTCTCGGGCAGGCGAAATTCAGGGATGTTCGTGCGCATGAGACCACCGGGTCGGTCGTACTGTTCGAACATCACGACGTCATAACCCAAGGGCATGAGGTCATTCGCCACGGTGAGCGACGCGGGTCCGGCGCCGATGCACGCGATCCGCTTGCCATTCTTGGTTGAGGGTATCTCCGGAAGTCGGTCGCTGATGTCGCCCCTGAGGTCGGCGGCGACACGCTTGAGTCGACAGATGGCTACCGGACTGCCGTCCACTCGCCCACGACGACACGCTGGCTCGCAGGGACGGTCACACGTGCGTCCCAAAATCCCCGGAAACACATTCGACTCGCGATTGAGCATGTAGGCGTCGTCGAACTGACCTTGGGCGATGAGACGGATGTAGCCCGGCACGTCCGTATGCGCCGGACACGCCCACTGACAATCCACTACTTTGTGGTAATAGGTCGGATCTTGATCGTTCGTCGGCTCCACTGCTCAATCTCCTTGGACCATCCGCGAAACAGGCCGCAAAAAACAGCACTGTGTACGAGACCTTTGCCCTACTGTACTCCCATATTTTTCCAGTCCGGCTCATTGCTAAGGACCAAGGTCACTGGTTCGCCCTCTTTGACTAGGGGGTGACAGCGCGCTCAAAGGCGAGCTCGTCGAGTAGAAAGGTGACTTCGTCGACGATCTTCGACGCCGGTGCGAAAGTTGGAAGGCGGGCGCCCGCGCGCCCGTGAAGGTGGGCAGCCAGTGCCGCCGCGACAAAGGGTGAGTGGCCTCGCGCAATGGTCGCACCGATCATGCCCGCCAACACATCACCCGAACCCGCCGTCGCCAGGGCCGGTGTCCCCGAACAAACCACGCGGAACGCCCCCGTTGGCTCAGCCACGTACGTCGTAGGGCCCTTGAGCAACACGACGCAGTCGAAGTCCTGACTGGCCTGACGGGTCGCGGCCAGACGGTCGGCCGGTACGGGACTTTCGGTCAGCCGCTCAAACTCGCCCACGTGCGGCGTGATCACCCGTGGCATCGAAGGGTCCAGCTGTTCTAGGAGCGAAAGTTCAAGTGCGTCCGCGTCAAACACGACAGGGACCCTGACGTCGACGAGGCGCTCACCTAACCATCGCGAGACGTTCTTGCCGAGCCCCGGACCAGCCACGACCGCCCGGCAACGCTGATCGAACTCGGTCCCCGTGACGCGAACGACTTCGGGCGGCAACCACGAGGAGGCGACCGAATCACCGTGACTCTGGAGCCGAATCATCGAGGCGCCCGCGGCGAGCGCTCCACGGGCAACAAGATCGGCCGCTCCGGTCATGAGCGACGAGCCCGCAAACACCGCCAACGCATAATTCCACTTGTGGTCATCCACGTGCGCACTGCCCAACGACCAGAGGTCACTGTCTTCAATGACGCCACTAGAGAATTCGTCGACGAGCCCGATGTCAGCGACCCGCACCTCCCCTACGAAGGCCTGCGAAGGGCCGGTAACGTGGGCGGGTTTGCAAGCGGCGATGGCGACCGTCACGTCGGCCTTGAGCGGCGACCCGAAGAGTTCGCCGGTGTCGGCGTCCACGCCAGAAGGGACGTCAACCGCGAGCACCAGGGTGCCCGTCGAAACCGCCGGAGCGGCATAGGGCCGCGAACAGCCAACGCCAAAAGCGGCGTCGATCACCAAATCGAAACCCCGCAAGAGGGCTGGCTGTGTCGAGACCTCCACGACGTCCACGTGAGCACCGCGGTACTTGAGCCACGCTGCCGCGACGCGTCCATCCGCACCGTTAAGTCCCGGACCGACCAGCACTCCCACCCGCGCGCCGTAGCACGAGCCCAACATTTGCTGGGCTTGAATGGCCACCGCGGTGCCGGCGGACTGCACGAGAGCTTCGACGCTTCGGTCCACGCAGCGTGACTCAAACTCGCGCATCTCCTTCACGCTCAGCAGTGGAATCACACCCCAACTGTGTCACAGAAAAACCCTGAGCGTGCATCCATTGTCCAAGGCGCCCCACATTGGTGGAGCACGGTCAATGAGCCTTCGGGTGCGGCATCGTTACTCGGATTCCGCCAACTAGTAGCGCTCTATTTCGTCCGCCGATTATAAGAATTACTGTTCGGCACCAAGCTCTTGAGCCCACGTGAAGGTCATGGCTGGTGCGTTGCCGGCGGGCCGCTCGATGAGGTCCACGTAGGATCCAGAGGCACCTACGACGGCGTAGCCAACACCCATCTCACAGTTCGTGGCGTTGATGCCAACCCCGGGGTTGAATCCGGGGTCTGAGCCAAGCAGTTCGTCACGGTGGGCCCAGCAACCGGCGGCGGACGCTGAGGTGCAGGCGATGTTCGAAGTCGCCGAGACGCTACCGGCCCAGCCGTCGTCGTACATCCACATGTAATCACTCGCTAAGACATTGAAGCCTCCGGACCATGCGCCACCCATCGCGGGATACCCGCCGGGATCGGTGCTCACGGCGAAACCACTGGCTAGGGCCGGGTCAGCATTGACCTCGGCCGCATGTTGACTTTGAGCGCTCAGGGCAGCGTTGATGCCCAGGTAGGGAGGCAAACCACGGGCGGTGCGCTCAAGATCGGCCACGACGAAGAGTTGCTCGGGAACGCTTAAGGAGTACCAGTTGCTCGGCAGCACCATCGCGGGGATACCCTCGATGGATCTCGCGTTATTGATCGCGAGAAGTAGGTACTGCGTGCACGCGGGCGTGGTGTTCGAAGCCGGGAACGTGAGTTGGGCCGACACACAGGGGTTCGCGCAGGACCAGGCACCATTTACCTGGGAGCATTGTCCAGCCTCAAGAAAGTTTGGGCTGGGTGCAATGTTGGTGGCTGGGTTCGTGAGCCTCGGCGTAGAGATAGCGACTGGCAACGCCGTACGCTTCGCCAACTGCGGTGCAACCACCGCCTTGACCTTCGCTACGGACTTCCGACTGGGCGTAGCCAACTTCGCGGACTCCTTGACAGCGACCCTCGCGGTCGCCTTCGGGGTCACTTTGGCGGTCGCCGACGTGAAAGAACTGCCAGGGTTCGTAAGGCGCGACGAGACGTCGGCACTTGAGTGCTCTTGCTTGGGGGTTCCCGCGAGGAACGATGTGGCCCGCGGGGCCAGCTGGACCGTAGCACTGGCCGAGACGGGCGAGATCGACGTCCAAAGCAACGCACCGCTGACCGGAATCGCCAGAGAGCCGACCAAGACAACTCGGCGGATCTGACGAGCAGTCATGGGAGCCGTAGCGCTTCGGCGCGCTCGGGTCATGAACTTCTTCACGCTGTTATTTGTTTGGGTCCCTTGCGTTATTTTCATGCCACTAAGTCTGGAAAAACAGAAACAAAGTGGCCTCTACGTAATCTCAACTTCGACCCAACTTTGCGAACCGTCGAACGTGGGACTCACGACCCAATGTTCCTTAGGGACTCGAATACCCTTCTAGGAATTCGAAGTGCTCACCTCAGCACCACGATCGCGAAAGGTCGCGGAGTGAAGCTACCTGCGCAAGGGGATCTTCCACCGCTCGAGCGATCGAGGACTGGACGGTTTCGCATTGCGCGGATGGGACCGAGACCCAAAGAGAACAAAGTGCCGTGAGCAACGAACTCAACTGGATGGCTCTTCACGCAGCGTTCGCCATTGGGCGAAGGCGGCGTTCTCGATGTCCAAGAAAACAAAGTGAAGACCGGGCGAGCGTTGAAATCATCCCTGGTCAAGTGGCTTGAATTCACGGCGGACGTGGCCCTCCCACGCAAGGGCATGCTAAGGGGGACCACCTCAGAAAGTGCTGAGAGCCGTCCTCGCGGATTGCGAGGTGATGTGATTGTTCCACCAATTTTCTCGAATAAGCCGAACTTGTCAGTATTTTGTTTAACGTTTGACGTCCTGTTGACATTTCAGCTCGTGTCGCAACCTCGTCAAGCGCTGAACGCGGAACGTTCGACCGCAACAGACGCTAAAACTGACGCAGCGCGAAGACGACACCTAGACGAGCTGCACAAACGGTCCGCCAAGCGACGGCGCCACGGTCATCAACGAAAACTCAAGCGGATTAAAGTGCGAAAAGGATCTTTGAAACGATGTTCCTTGTGAAATGTGGTATTCCAAACTCCAAGGTTCGTACGTCGACATCCCTCAAGACGGCGATCTTGTCTCTAGGGGCTCTTTGGCGAACTACTTGCCCTTGACGAGCGAAGTGAAGACAACAATGTTCGACAAGTAATGGTGCGCCGTGGGATCGAATATTCCGCCACAGGTAACCAGATTCAACGCGCTGTAGGTCTTGGGGCCATACACGAGTCGTTCTGGGAAGTCACCCTTGGAATACTCACGGAGGCCAATGACAGCGAACAACAGGGTCTTGTGATCGGTCAGTGTCACCATGACGCGCTGACCAACCTTCAAATCGATGAGACGATAAAACACACCTGGCCCACTCGTGGAGTCCACGTGTCCGAGAATCACCGCCGAATCTTTTTGACCTGGTGCGTATCCTTGGTCGTACCATCCCGGTATTTGAAAACTTGAAGGCACCTGAACTGCGCCCGAAGTGGTCAAACCGAGTTGAGTCAGCGAAACCGAAATATCCAGCGACGGAATTGCTAGGCGAGTTGGAGCCGACCGAGCGATGATTGTGGTGGTTGTGACAGTGCGGCTACCTCGATCTGGTGTGCTGAGCCCCCGGCGCCCACGTCACGTCGCCGTGGTGTTCGGTGACGAGAGGTAATGGACACGTGGTCGG
>JBEKWQ010000051.1:0-11542 GCA_049512875.1 Acidimicrobiales bacterium | reverse complement strand
GACGCTTACAGCGCGTTCTTTCGCCAGACCATGTGGAATCAGTCCATCCCCCCGTCGATCCGCGGCCGCATGGGCGGCCTCGAGATGATTTCCTACGCGCTCGGTCCAATGGCCGGGCAGTTCCGCGCCGGGGCCATGGCGGCCTGGACGACCCTGCGATTCTCGCTCACCTTCGGGGGTCTCGCCTGCACGGGCTCGATAGCCGCCGTGGCCGCGGGCCTTCCCTCGCTGTGGCGCTTCGATTCTCGCACCGATCCGCACGTCACCGAAGTGCGCGAACTTCGATTGCGCGAATCCCCTCCATTGTTGAATCCCGACGAGTCGTGACGTTACAGGAGACTGACCCAGCTGGCGATCTCAAACCTCTACGCTTCTAGGGTGCCCACGTCCACTTTTCTCGTGACCGTGAGTGGGCCCGACCGGGTGGGCGTGGGCGCCGAACTCTTCTCGGCCCTCTCCTCGCTCGACGAACTGGGCGCGACGCTCACCGACGTGGCGCAGATCACGATCCGCGGAGCGCTGGTGCTCTGCGCCGAGGTCGCCGTTGATGAGAACGTCACCAATGAGACGATTCGACGAGCGCTGGGCGGGCGAGACATCGAGCGCGCGGGTATCAGCGCGACAGTGGAACTGGTGACCCCGAGTGACGTGGTGCACGGCGGGAGATTGCTGGTGACCCTTCTCGCCCCTTCGATAAGCGCGAGGCAGCTCGACGCGATCTTCGCCGCATTCGCCCGACACGACTCCACGTGCGAGCGGATCGTGCACCTCGCCAGTTATCCCGTCGACTGCTACGAACTCGTGGTTCGCGGGAGCAACCACGCAGAATTGCGCGAAACGCTGGCGACGGTTGCGAAAGAGGTCGGGCTCGACCTCGCCGTCCAACGAGCGGGCCTGCACCGGCGCGCCAAACACCTGGTCGTGATGGACGCGGATTCGACACTGCTCCAGGACGAAGTCATCGACCTCCTGGCTGACGCCTGCGGATGCGCGGAGGAAGTCTCGGTCATCACCGAGGCGGCGATGGCCGGAAAGATCGACTTCGGTGAATCGCTTCGCCGACGCGTCGCGCTGCTGGCGGGACTGCCCGAGTCCGTACTCGACGACGTGCGCGCCAAACTTCGGCTCACCCCGGGCGCGCGCACGCTGCTGCGCACGTTGCTGCGCCTCGGTTACGTTCCCGCGGTCGTCTCGGGCGGGTTCGTCGAGGTCCTGGCGCCGTTGATGGCCGAGTTGCGCGTGGACCACCTCGAGGCGAACCGCCTGGAGATCAAGGACGGCGTCATCACGGGTCGTCTCGCCGCGCCCATCGTCGACCGCGCCGGGAAGGCGCGCGCCCTCGAACGCTTCGCGCGAGAGGTCGGCGTTCCGCTCGAACAGACGGTCGCCGTGGGTGACGGGGCCAACGACATCGACATGATCTCGGTCGCGGGTCTCGGCATCGCCTTTAACGCCAAGCCGTTGGTCCAGGAACACGCCGACGCGGCCCTTTCGGTGCCCTACCTGGACGCGGTGCTGTATTTCCTGGGCATCAGTCGCGAGGAGATCGACACCGACTAGCTAGTGGGACCGTCGTCCCACGAGGCGGGTCGCCGACGCCAATCAAGGAAATACGTCTCTTGTTCTGATGAAGCACTTACTATCGGTTAATTACTGAGTAGTAAGGTCTCGCTAACACGAAGGAGGGGTCGTGAAGGTATCAATCGACGCAGAGATTTGCCAAGGTCAGGGACGCTGTTTTTCCATCGCACCCGACATCTTCAGTTTTGACGACCTGGGTAACGGCGTGGTGATTGGCGATGGCACCCTCACTAAGCAAACCCTTGACTTAGCGCGACTGGCGCAGTCCAACTGTCCCGAGCACGCCATTTTCATCGAGGAGTAGTCATGACGATCAAGCCACCCGTGCAAGACTTCGCCACCGACTGGGATCACACGGACCCTCAGTGGGTGAACGACCCGTACCCGATCTGGGAAGACCTCCGTCAACGCTGTCCGGTTGCCCACACCGAGCGCTTCGGTGGCGGATGGTTCCCCGCGACCCACGAAGGCGTCACGACCGTCGCCAAGGACACCGAGAACTTCACCAGTCGAACCATCCTCGTCGGCAACGGTCGACCCGGTGAGGAGGCGATGCCCGCGCCCATCGGTGTCGCACCACCCATCACGTCGGATCCGCCCTTTCACTCGATCGCCCGGCGCATCATGCTGCCCTACCTCGCGCCCGGACCAGTGAACGCCATGGAGCCACAGGTGAGAGCGTTGTGTCAGCGCTTGCTCGACGACATGGGGGACCACGAGATCGTGAACGCCGGCGACGAGTACGCCCAGTTCATCCCACCGGCCGTCATCAAGCAACTCTTGGGTTTTCCTCCGGGAGACGAGGAGCGCTTTCGCGAGATCATCCACATTGTCATGGAAGGCGTCGACCACACCGAAGAGGAACGACTCGAGGAGTTCGTGCCGGTGGAAGAATACTTCCGTGCGCAAATCGAGGATCACCGCGAGAACCCTCGCGACGACTTCACGAACTACCTCTTGAACGTCGAGGTCGAAGGCAACAAACTCGCTGACGAGCACATCTTTGGCACGATGCTCCTCACGCTGGTGGCCGGTATCGACACCACGTGGTCCGCGATAGGTGCGTCGCTGTGGCACCTCTCGACCCACCCCGACGACCTCGCGCGCCTCGTCGCCGAGCCCGACCTCATGCCCGTGGCGATCGAGGAGTTCCTGCGCTTCTACGCGCCGGTGACGATGGCGCGACTGGTCAAGCACGACATGGAATATTTGGGCTGTCCGATGAAAGAGGACGACTGGTTGCTGCTCGGCTTTCCGGCGGCGAACCGTGATCCAGCGGTCTTCAAGGACGCCGATCAGTTCATCATTGACCGCGCCGAGAACCGGCACGTCGCGTTCGGATTAGGTATTCATCGCTGCGCCGGGTCGAACCTGGCGCGAATGGAGCTTCGCGTGGCGATCGAGGAGTTCATCAAGCGCTATCCGCGTTTTGAACTCGCCGACGCCAGTGCCGTCACCTGGGCGCCGGGCCAGGTTCGTGGTCCGCGCAACGTGCCGGTGCGCATTCTTAAAGAACGCCGCTGAATTCGGCGAGTCTCGTGAGGGGGGTAAATGACGGAACGAGAAGTCGTACTTGACTTCGCGACCGACTGGGATCACACCGATCCCCAGTGGGTGAACGACCCGTACCCGATTTGGGACGACCTGCGTGAACGTTGCCCGGTCGCCCACACCGATCGCTACGGCGGCGGCTGGTTCCCCACGACCCACGAAGACGTGTCGGCAATCGCCAACGACACCGAACACTTCACGAGTCGGATGGTGGTCGTGACCAAGAACAAGTTCCCGCCGGGCGCGGTGCCGGCGCCAATGGGCGGTGCGCCACCGATCACGTCGGACCCTCCCTTTCACGCGATTGCCCGTCGCTTGCTGTTGCCGGCCTTCGCGCCAGGACCAATCAACGCTCTCGAGCCCCAGATTCGGTCACTCTGCGCCAAGCACCTCGACGCGCTGGTCGGGCGCGACACGATTGACGCCGGTCACGAGTACGCCCAGTTCATCCCACCCGGGGTGATCTCGCGAATGCTCGGTTTCCCGCCCGAGGACGAAGATCAGTTCCGTGACATCGTGCACGTCGTGCTCGACCTCGTCGACCTCGATCCCGAAGTCCGGGGTCCCCTCTTCGAACCCGGCAACGCGTACTTCACCAAGCAGATCGAAGACCACATCGAGAATCCGCGTGACGACCTCACGACGTACCTGCTCAACGTCGAGGTGAACGGGCAGAAACTCGCGCCCGAGCACGTTCGTGGTTCGATGGTCCTGATCCTCGTCGCGGGCATTGACACCACCTGGTCGGCGATCGGCTCGTCGATCTGGCACTTGGCGACCCACCCCGAGGACCTCGCGCGACTGGTCGCCGAACCCGAGCTGATGACCGTGGCCGTTGAAGAGTTCTTGCGCTTCTACGCGCCGGTCACGATGGCGCGCCTCGTGAAAGAGGACTACGAATTCCGGGGTTGTCCGATGAAGAAGGACGACTGGATCCTCCTAGGATTTCCGGCGGCCAATCGTGACCCCGAGGCGTTCGCGAAGGCGGACGAGTTCATCATTGATCGCGAACTCAACCGTCACGCGGCTTTCGGGCTCGGTATCCACCGGTGCCTGGGATCGAACCTGGCTCGTCTCGAACTTCGCGTCGCGCTCGAGGAGTTTCTCAAGCGATTCGCGCGCTTCGAACTTGACCCTTCGAGTGACGTCACCTGGGCACCCGGCCAAGTTCGTGGACCTCGCGCGTTGCCGCTCAAGGTGAGCGTCTAGCGGAACTGGCTGAGTACGCTGCTGACGATCTCCTCGAGCGGGGCCGTGACGTCCACTCGCGTGCCGTGCTCGTCGGCGCCGAGTGGCTCGAGCGAGGCGAGTTGCGACTCGAGCAGTGACGCGGGCATGAAATCGTGAACGCGCGTAGTGAGCCGCTCGGTCAACAGCGCGGGTGAGGCGTCGAGAAACACGAACCAGACGGCGGCTACGTAGGAGCGAAGGATATCACGGTAACTGCGCTTTAAGGCCGAGCAGGCGACCACCAGGTCTCGTCCGCCCTCGCGAGCCTCGCGCAGATTCTCACCGACCGCGTGCAGCCACGGCACCCGCTGCTCGTCGCTGAGGGGATGACCGGCCGCCATCGTCTCGAGATTGTCGCGCGAATGGAGCCAGTCCGCGTCGATGAACTCTGCGCTGAGCGAGCCGGCGAGCCTTTCGCCGACCGTCGTCTTTCCCGACCCCGACACCCCCATGACCACGATCGAGTGGCTCATGGTCAGGTGGGCTTTTCGACGTGGCCACCGAACTGGGAGCGCATCGCCGAGAGGACTCGTGCGGCGAAGTCGCCCTCCGCCCGTGATTCGTAGCGCTGCCAGAGCGACGCACTGATCACGGGCGCCGGTACTGATTCGTCGATGGCTGCTTTCACGGTCCAGCGACCTTCGCCCGAGTCCGACACCCGACCGCTGAATTCATCGAGCTCGGGTGACCGGGCGAGGGCGGCCGCCGTGAGATCGACTAACCAGGAACTGACGACCGAGCCATGTCGCCAGACCTCGGCGACGTCGGCGACGTTGATCTCGTAGGAGTAGAACTCGGGGTTCTCGAGCGGTGCGGTCTCGGCGTCCGCCTCGCGCGCCAGTAGTCCGACGTTGGCGTGCTTGATGATGCTGAGCCCCTCGGCGATCGCGGCCATCATGCCGTACTCGACGCCGTTGTGCACCATCTTGACGAAGTGACCCGCGCCACTTGGTCCACAGTGCAGGTATCCCCTCGACGCCGAGTCCGCCACTCGTCCAGGCGAAGGCTCGCCGCCGGGAGCGATTGACGCGAAGATCGGCTCGAGGCGCTCGACGACGTCGGTCTCGCCGCCGATCATAAGGCTGTAGCCACGTTCGAGACCCCAGACGCCGCCGCTCGTGCCACAATCGACGTAGTGGATGGCGCGTTCCTTCAGCGCCGCGGCGCGCACGATGTCGTCGCGGTAGTAGGAGTTCCCACCATCGATGACGACGTCGTCGGCGTCGAGTAGTGGCACGAGTTGATCGAGGACGTGCTGGGTGATCGCGGCCGGAAGCATCAACCAGACCGCTCGAGGCCGCGAGAGTTTGCTGACGAATTCCTCGATCGACGTCGCTCCTTTGATGTCCTTCGCCTCAAGAGCGGCCACGGCGTCTGGATTCACGTCAAAGACGACCGCCTGATACCCGTGGCGCACCACGCGTTGGACGAGATTGGCTCCCATACGACCGAGTCCTATCATCCCCAGTTGTGTGGGTCTACTGGTCGTCATCGGCCGTCTCCTCTTACTTGGCGTAGTGACGTCAAAGGCCGAGGTGGGGCGTCGCGCCGGACCAGAGTTCGGTCATCCAATCCTCGATCGCGTGGGGCTCTCGAGGCAGCGCCTCGGAGAGATTCCTCGCTCCGTCACTGGTGACGAGCACGTCGTCTTCGATTCGTACGCCGATACCGCGGTACTCCTGGGGCACCGTGAGGTCATTGGGCTGGAAATACAGTCCCGGTTCGACCGTGAGGACGTAGCCCTCGTGCAGGGCACCGAGGTACTCCTCGTTGCGGGCGTTCGCGCAGTCGTGCACGTCCAGGCCCAGCATGTGACTCACTCCGTGCAGGGTGTAGCGCCGGTGTAGTTGTCGATCCTTGCGCAGGGCAGTCTCGGGATCCTCTTGGAGGATGCCCAGCTCGTGCAGGCCCTCGGCGAGCACTTGCATCGCGGCGTCATTCGGGGCCATGAAGGGCACGCCCGGTTTCACCGCGGCGATACCGGCCTTCTGGGCGCGCAGCACCAGTTCGTAGATCCGCCGTTGGGCGGGGGAGAACTTTCCGCTCACCGGCATGGTGCGCGTGACGTCGGCGGTGTAGAGGTTGTGACATTCGACGCCGGCGTCGAGCAGTAGCAGGTCTCCCGCGCGGACCTCGCCGTCGTTGCGCGTCCAGTGAAGGGTCGTCGCGTGAGAGCCGCTGGCCGCGATGGTGTCGTAGCCGACGTCATTACCCTCGACGCGCGCGCGAAGGTTGAAGACGCCCTCGATGACGCGTTCGCCGCGACCCTGAGCGACGGGTAGCGCCCGCACGACGTCCTCGAAGCCCTTCACGGTGTACTGGACCGCGAGTTGTAACTGGGCGATCTCGAAGTCGTCCTTCACGAGACGCTGTTCGCTGAGGGCGATCGCCAACTGTTCGTCGTCTTCGTTCTCGTCGAGTAGAGCGTCGACGTCGTCGTCGAAGCCTCGCAGCGTGAGGACTTTGGTCGCGTCGAGGGACGCGAGGTCCTTCTCGAGGTACTCGAGCGGTGCGGTCTCGATCTCGAAGTACCTCGCGGACTCCTCGACGCCCCGGCGCGCTCCCACCCAGAGTTCGCCGTAGCGTGCGTCGGTGAAGAACTCGTGGGTGTGATGGTCGCGTCGGTGCGGAACGTAGAGCGTCGAGCGCGGCCCGGTCGCGCTCGGGGCGATGACGAGCACCGCGTCGGGCTCGCTGCAGCCAGTCAGGTAGAAGAAGTCAGTGCCGGCGCGGAAGCGGTAGTCGGTGTCATTCGCGCGGACCTTGGGATTGCCAGTCGGTAGCACGAGGACGCGGTCGTTAAAGCGCTGACCGATCGTCGCGCGGCGCGCGGCGCTGAAACTCGCTGCGGGGTGCACCTCACTGGTGGGTGCCTCAAGGTCCCAGTTGGCCGTCATGTGTTCGAAGAGCACGCGCGGGCAGGGCGGTCGGTGCGGTCCGACCCAGACCCAGTTCTCGGAGATTGGATGCTCGGCCGAGACGTCGGGCTCGGGCACGTCAGTTTTCTCACTCACAGTCGACAACTTACTCGTCGCTCCGCGAGCGCCGTCCTATGCTCGCCAACATGGATATTTCGGTGCAACAGCGAGGGGCGGTCGCAGTACTGACCTGGAACGAGGGTGAGAATCGGGTCAACCTCGATTCGCTGGGTCGCCTCAATGAGATTCTCGACGAACTCGAGGGACTCGAGGGCCCGCTCGGGATCGTGCTCACCGGTCACGGCAAGTTCTTCTGCAACGGATTGGACCTGGAACGCTTCGGTTCGAACCCCAGTGAGTTCGGGGCCACGCTCGCCGAACTGAATCGGACCATTGGCCGTGTACTGGTCTATCCCGCCTACAGCGTCGCCGCGCTCAACGGGCACACCTTCGCGGCTGGCGCCCTCATCTCGTGCGCGTTCGACTACCGGGTGATGCGCGCCGACCGCGGTTACTGGTGCATGAACGAGGCCGAGATCGGCCTCGCGCTCGACGAGCGTCTCTGGTCGATCCTCGCGAACCGACTACCTCGTCCGACCGCCATCGCAGCCGCGACGACCGCTCACCGATTCACCGGACCCGACGCCCGTGCCTTTGGCATCGTTGAGTCGTTGGCGGCCGAGAGCGAGTTGCTCGATCACGCGATGGGCGTCGCCGAGCGCTACGCCACGCTCGATCGAAAAATCCTGGGCGGGCACAAGCGTCTCATCTACGGTGATGAGGCGCGCTTCCTCGGTTTTAACGTCTAGGCGATAAGTCTTTGGTGGTGCTCTGGACCAGGCGCCACGCGGAGGGTAGGGCAATACCCGCGAGCCCCGCCTTGATGGCGTCACCCGCGACGAAGGGCCACATGCCAAGCGAGAACGCCTTGGCGAGCGACACGTGCAGATCCACCGCGAGCCACGGCAGGGCAATCGCGTAGAGCAGGACTTCGGCGAGGATCATGGAGATCGCCGCACGCACGATGCTGCGATCACTGCCTCGGGCGGCCAGCCATCCGAGCAACATGCCCGCCGCGACGAAACCCAGTAGGTAGCCGAACGTCGCACCCGCGTAACCGCTCGCGTGACCCGCGAACCACGGCACGCCCGCGAGACCCGCGACCAGGTAGAGCGACATCGACAGGCCGGCGCGGCGCCAGCCGAGCGCGGACCCCGCGAGCAGCACGCCGAGCGTCTGGCCGGTGATGGGAACTGGCGTAAAGGAGAGATGAATCGAGATCTGCGCGAGCAGTCCGACGAGTCCCGCGGCGCCGACCACGAGCAGCGTGTTCGCGACCAAGGTTCGTGGGAGCAGGTCCGCGAGGACGCGACGCGGTGCGGTGTGAACGGTAACGGTTGACAAGAAAGTCTCCTAGAGGTGGCTTAGGTTGAGATTTTAGCCAAGACCATCGAGTCAGAAACTTCGGGTCATCGAGATCGTTGGTTAGTCGTCGGTTCAGCGAGCCAGCGGCGCGAGGAGACTGACGAAGGCTCGGTCGCTCACGCGTTCGATGTGCTCGGCGGCGTCGAGCAGTCGCGCTTCGCTACCCCAGGGGCCGAGTAGCTGCAGTCCAATGGGCAACGCTGACGCACTGAGTCCCACCGGAATCGAGATGGCCGGAGCGCCCGTGAGATTGGCGAGCGAGTTCTGTCGAACGTTGGGCACGTCAACCGGCGTCCGGCCCGAGGGAATCGTGACCCACGGGTCCTCCAGCGTCGGTGCGCAACCCGGCGTCGTGGGCCAGGCGAGGAAGTCCACCGTTTCCAAGGCTGCGGCGAGTGAGTAGCGAACCGCCGCGCGCACGCGGTCCGCGCGGGGCACGAAACGTGCGGGGGCCAACAGAACACCTCGGACGAAGGGATTCCCGCCTCGGCGATCAAACGGCCGAGGAACGCGGCACCGGCGAGTTCGAGGTTCTCGATCTTCACCTCGCTCACCTTCCAGCCCGCGAGTTTGAGCGCCATCGTGCACAAGTCGGCGGCCTCGTGATCGACATCGTTCCAGTAGGGTTCGCGCACGAGTCCCACGCGTAGTCCGCTACCGCTCTGTTGGGGAAGGGGACGCTGCAACATCGCCGCGGTAAGCATGCGCGTGTCGCCCCCGTCCCTCGCCACGAGGCCCGGGGCGCTGAAGGTGGTCGCCGCGCCGAAATAGCCGTCGTAGGGAACCGACCCGTAGGTGAGTTTCAGTCCGACCACCCCGCAGAACGACGCCGGGATTCTCGTGGAACCGCCGCTGTCGCTCGCGAGACTGCCCGCGACCAGGTGCGCGCCGACCGCTGCGGCGCTGCCACCCGAAGATCCCCCCGCACAGTGAAGGGGGTTCCAGGGATTGCGCATGGCCCCGTAGGCCGAGTAAATGCCCGTTGACCCAATGCCGAGCTCGTGCTGATTCGCGACACCGACGACAATGACCCCGGCGTCACGAAGGTTCCGGTACGGGCCTGACGCACCGGCGGGAATGAGGTTGAGCGACGTGCCGTTGCGTGCGGCACGCCAGGGCAAGGCGAACATGTCCTTGACGGTGATGGGTACGCCGAAGAGGGGCCCCGCGGGAGCTTGACTGATTTGGACTTGACTGAGTTCGTCAAAGATGACCGGCGTCGAATTGATCGAGGAATCGCGACTGCGCAGTCGCTCCAAGGTCGCTTCGAGGAGTTCTTTCGCACTGAGGTCGCCGTGGCGGATCGCTTCAGCTTGCTGGCGCAGCGAGAGGTCTTGGGGGTGGGTCATGTTGCCTTCGGTGCGTGGCGCAGGTCGATGCCCCGCGCGGGGAATTCTTCTAGGTTGATTCGATCGAGCATCTCGAGTTGGCCCAGGGCGCCGGCGTAGATCATCTCGATGAGGACCAGTTCGTTCTCGCCGACCTCAATTCCCATTTGGCGATACGTCGCGCGCGCCCAGTCCTCGAAGTTGCTCATTGAATCCGTTTCTGCCTTTGCGCGGGACCCAGGGTCCGTTTCGCTCCCTTTCGATGCTATCCACCTGACGAACCCCCTCGGTAGGTGAAGCGGCGAGCAGACGTGAACGCTTTGGTCCACTACGTTGTTGGAAACTCGAAGGAGGCCCTATGGGTGCAGAAGAACGAATCTCCGAGTTGGCGCTCGCGTTGCCGGACCCTCCCTCGCCCCGAGCGAACTACGTGCCGGCGGTGCGATCAGGTTCGCTGCTCTTTCTTTCCGGCCACGGACCTTACCGGCCGGATGGATCGATGACCACGGGAAAGGTGGGCAGCGATCTCAGTCTGGAAGAGGGGAGGGACGCTGCGCGACTGGTCGCGCTCAACCTGCTCGCGACGCTTCGACGCGAGTTGGGCTCCCTGGACCGCGTGGTGCGCGTGGTGAAAGTCCTGGGCATGGTGAACTGCGCACCGGGCTTTGTAGAGTCGCCCGCCGTCATCAACGGATGTTCTGATCTCTTGGTCGACGTCTTCGGTTCGTCGGTCGGCAGTCACGCTCGTTCGGCCGTAGGCGTCTTTGAATTACCTTTCAATATCGCCGTCGAAATCGAGATGATCTGCGAAGTCGAATGATGCTTTGGACCTAGATCCAGCCTTGGTCGCGGCTTATCTGTTCGACGTCGCCGATGCGAAGACCAGTGCGGCTCTGGAGTGTGCGGATGAGTCCTCCGGCTTCGTAGAGCGATTCGTGGGTCCCCGTGTCGAGCCAAGTGGTGGCTCGCGAAAGGATCTCAGCGCGTAACTCGCCCATGTCGAGGTAGAGATTGTTAAGCGCGGTGATTTCGAGTTCTCCTCGCTCGCTCGGCGTGAGTTCACGCGCGAGCTTCGAAGCCTTCTCGTCGTAGAAGTAGATACCTGGTACCGCGTACGTGCTCTTGGGCTTCGCGGGCTTTTCTTCGATCGAGATCACCTTGCCGTCGATCCCGAATTCGACGACGCCGTAGGCCGCGGGGTCGCTGACCTGGTAGGCGAAGATTAGGGCACCTTCGACGTTGGTGTTCTGCTGGAGGTGCGTGCCCAGTCCGGGACCGTAGAAGAGGTTGTCCCCGAGTATCAACGCGCACTTGTCGCCATCGAGGAACTCTTCGCCGAGGATGAGCGCTTCGGCGAGTCCATTCGGATGTTCTTGGACGACGTAGGAGATGTTCATGCCTAAGTGCGCGCCATTTCCGAGCAGTCGGCGGAAGGCGTCTTGGTCGTGGGGCGTAGTAATAAGGAGTACCTCACGAAGGCCGGTGAGCATCAACGTACTGAGCGGGTAG
>JBEKWQ010000050.1:0-9191 GCA_049512875.1 Acidimicrobiales bacterium | reverse complement strand
CTCGTCGTCCTCACTCAACGCGGCGACGACGACTTCAACGGCTTCCTCACCCACTTTGCGCGAGACCCTGGGTGTGCCTTCGCCTAGCGTCCGAGCCACGTACGAGGTCTCCTCTCCCGCGGCGTCACGCTGGAGAATGGTCCGCCACAACCAGGGCGTGAAGCAGGAGGTCGATCCGTCGTGGCACGCGGGTCCATCGGCGTTGACCCGAACGAGCACGGCGTCCTCGTCGCAGTCCAGGATGATCTCCACGACGTGCATGGCGTTGCCCGAAGTCTCGCCCTTGACCCAGAGTTGTTGGCGCGAACGTGAATAGAACGTCACGAGCCCCGTACGGCGGGTCGACTCGAGTGCCTCGTCGTCCATCCACCCGAGCATCAGCACGCGCCCCGACTCGTCATCTTGAATGATCGCGGCCTTCAGTTCCTCGCTCACGGGCGCTCCTTCAATGGTCGTAGGTGAACTCCAAGACTTTCAATCTCGCGTCGCAGTCCAGGGAGCCCCGACGGATTCTCGTGAACAATCGAGGCAACGAGCGCCGCGTCGGCTACCCGCAGCGCGTCGGCGACGTGTTGGGCCGATCCCGCGCCACCCGACGCGATCACCGGTATCGAGATCGAACTGCGAACCGCGGACGTGAGTTCCAAGTCGAATCCCGTTCGCTGGCCGTCCTGGCGAATCGAGGTGAGCAGGATCTCGCCCGCCCCTCGTTCGGCGGCCTCGACCGCCCAGGCCAGCGTCGGGGTCGTCGTGGCGACGCGCCCACCGTGGGTATGGACGACGCCTTCGCCGGCGTCGATCGCCACCACCACGGCCTGGCTCCCGTAGCGTTCGGCGATCGCGCCGATCAAACTCGGTTCGGCGAGCGCGGCTGAGTTGAGTGACACGCGGTCCGCCCCAGCTTCGATGATGCGCGACGCGTCGGTGACGCTACGTACCCCGCCGCCGACGGTGAAGGGAATCTCCAGAACGTCAGCGACGTCAGCGACGACTGAGGTCATGGTCTGGGTGTCGTCGGGCGTCGCGGCGATATCGAGGAAGACGAGCTCGTCAGCGCCGCCAGCGCTGTAGAACGTCGCCAGCTCCACCGGGTCGCCCACGTCACGCAACCCGACGAAACTCACCCCCTTGACGACGCGACCGTTCGCGACGTCCAGGCAAGGTATCAGGCGAGGGAGAGGCATCTGCCTAAGAAGGTGAGCCCGGCGTCACCGCTCTTCTCGGGGTGGAACTGGACGCCAAAGAACGCGCCGCGCTGCACCGCGACCGTGAGGCCATCTGACGTCGCGACCGCGTCGGGTGCGTCGGCGACGAAACTGTGGGCGAAGTAGTAGGCGTCTCCCCACGGTTCGACGATGGCCCAACCCAGACGAGGAACGCGATCGGCCACCAGGCGCACGACCTTTCCCTCCAAGAGACCCAAACACGTGACACCACCGTCTTCCTCGCTCGTGCCGAGGGCGAGTTGCATGCCCAAACAGATCCCCAACGTCGCTGCGCCTTGGTGGAAGCGTTCGCGCAACGCCGCCGCCGCACCGGTCTCGTTCAGGTGGGCCATCGCACTCTGCGCCGAACCGACGCCGGGCAAGACCACGTAGGGAGCGGCGACGATCACGTCGGGGTCCGCACTCACTTCACTGGACCTTCCCACGTGCGTGATGGCGGCTCTCACCGAGCGGGTGTTACCCGCGCCGTAGTCGACGATAACGACGTCGCTCACAACGACCCCTTGGTCGATCGCACGAGGCCGCCGTCGCGGGTCATCGCCTGGGCGAGCGCGCGTCCCACGGCCTTGAAGGATGCTTCGGCGACGTGGTGCGCGTTCTCGCCGGTCGCCGTGACGTGCAGGGTGATGCGCGCCGTTTGGGCGAGCGAGTTGAACGCGTGCGCCGCCATGCCCGGGTCGGGCGTGATCGAGATGTTCGCCGTCGCGCGACCCGAGAGGTCCACGACCGCGTAGGCGAGCGCCTCGTCCATGGGCACGCGGGCCTCGCCGTACCGCGTGAGCCCACGCCGGTCCCCGAGCGCCTGGTTGAGCGCCTCGCCGAAGGCGATCATCATGTCCTCGACGGTGTGGTGTTCGCCGGTCTCCAGGTCGCCCACGCCCTCGAGGCGTAGGTCCATGCCGCCGTGGAAGGCCAACTGCTGGAGCATGTGATCATAGAAGCCCTCCCCGGTGTGCACGTAGACGCGACCTTCGCCCGGCACGCGAAGTCGCACGCTCAGCAGGGTCTCCGCAGTGGCACGCCGGTGTCGTAGTGACGGCGGCGTCAACGGCGCGCCGGTACGTTGCGCGCGCAGCGCGTCGAGCAGCACGTTGTCGTCGAGCTCGTCTCGCACGCTCACGCGCAGACCCTTGGCGAAGGCGCGCACCACGACGCCGTAGGGCAAGAGACGTTCGACGATGTCCTGGGGGTTCTCCATCGGAATGAACAGGAAATTCGTGAAGGACCGCACGGGCTCGAGTCCGAGCAGCGCCAATTCCTTCGCCAATCGATCGCGTTCGGCGATTTGTTCGCTCACGTCCAGTGGTGTCGCCAGCGCGGCGAGCGCCAGGGCGGCCGACAACGAGGACACCGACAGCGGCGCCTGGCGTGAGGTGATCACCGCGGTCAGCTCGCGACTCGCCACGGCGTAACCCACGCGCGCGCCCGCCAGACCGTAGGCCTTGGAGAACGTGCGCAGGATGATCGCGCCGTCGTTCACGCGGCCCATTTCGTCCACGCCGGCGTAGTGGGCGTAGGCCTCGTCGATCACGAGTTGACCGGGCACCTCGGGCACCTCGGGTAACTCACCGGTCGGGTTGTTTGGTCGACAGACGAAGACCAGGTCAGCCTGTTGTACGTCGTCGATGATCCTCGCTCCGGCCATGAGCGCCGCGTAGCGGTACATCGAGTACGAATCAGAAGGCACCGTGGCGATCGTGCCGTTCTCGGCAAAGATTCGTGCGAGCAGCACGATGAACTCGTCACTCCCGGCCCCGAGAGCGATCTGGTCGAGGTCCACGTCGTGCAGGGCCGCGATCGCCCGTCGAAGCGATTCGTAGCGCCCCCGGTCATATTCATTGACGTCGGCGAGGACGCGAGCCAGCGCCGCTGGACGCGCACTCGCCGGCGGCGTCGCGGGCGTGTTGCCATCGAAGCGGATGATCTGACTCGCGTCGAGGTCGACCCGGGCCGCGATGCGTTCGTTGGACGGCGGCCACTGATAGGCGTCGAGCGCCTTGGGGGTCGTCATCGACGCGCCGTAGCCTTGTGGGCGGGCATGTCCTCGAGATCGGCCAACGCCTCAATCGTCGGCGCGAGACGTTCGAGCCCCTCCTTGGTCACGCGCTGGACGGTGACGGTCTTCATGAAGCCTTCGAGTCCCAGTCCTCCGGTGGTCTTGGCCCACCCGCCGGTCGGCAACACGTGGTTACCGCCGGTCGCGTAGTCTCCCGCGGGCACCGGCGAGTAGGGTCCTACGAAGACCGCGCCCGCGTTTCGAATCCTCGACGCCAACGACTCGGCCCGCTCGCCCAGCAGTGCGACGTGCTCGGCGGCGTAGCCTTCGATGTCGCCGAGCGCCGCGTCGAGGTCGTCACCGACGCGCACGACGAAGGCCCGAGAATCAGGTCCGTGTTCCATCTGGGCGGCGAGTTCTTGTTGAATGATCGCCTCGTCGTAGCCAACGTCGGCGGCGACGACGATCTCACTGGGTCCCGCGGGAAGGTCGATCGCCACGTCACGGCTCACCAACAGTTTGGCGGTGTTCACCGCCCCGCCACCGGGTCCGAAGATCTTGTCGACCGGCGCGATCGATTCGGTGCCGTAGGCCATCGCCGCGATGGCCTGGGCGCCCCCGAGCGCCCAGACCTCGTCGATACCCAGGAGCGCCGCCGCGGCGGCGACCGCGGGTGCGCCCGAGGGTGGTGTGCACACCACGATTCGTTCGACACCGGCGACCTGCGCGGGCACGCCCGCCATGATGAGCGACGAGACGAGGCCCTGGGGCACGTAGATGCCCACCGAACGAAGCGGCGTCCAGCGACGTTCGAGCGTGACACCCGGCGAGACCTCCAACATCACGTCCGCGGGGCGTTGGGCCGCGTGCCACGTGCGCACGGCGTCGGCGGCGGCGAGCACCGCCGCCGTGGGGATGTCCCCGTAGGGAACCGCCCGTTCGGGTTTGTCTGAGGTCGTCTGGTCAAAGAGCTGGGACCACTCGACGAGCGCCGCGTCGCCACGTTCGCGCACGTCGTTCACGACGTCTTCGATACTGATGGCTCGACCGGTGTCGACGGGCTTACTCACGGCAGCATCCGCTCGACGGGTAGGGTCAGAATCGAACTCGCGCCACAGGCTTCCAGTTTGGGCAACAACGACCAGATATCCGCGGCCGGCACCAGCGCGTGCACCGCCACCACGCCCGGCGTCGCGAGGTCCATCACGGTGGGCGATCCTCGCGTCGGCAAGAGCGCGGTCACTTCGGCGAGCCGCTCCTTCTTGACATTACAGAGCAAGTAACGGTTCGCCCGAGCATTGATGACCGATCCCAGGACCGTCGTCAGGGTCTTTCGCGCCTCGAGGTCAATCGAACCACTTCGTCCCACCAGCACGGCTTCGGATTCGAAGAGCGTGCCGATCGAACGCAGACCGTTCGTGCGAAGCGTTGATCCGGTCGACACGAGGTCGATGATCGCGTCGGCGAGTCCAAGGCGGGGCGAGATCTCCACCGAACCCGCCACGCGCACGAGCTCGGCCTTCACGCCGCGTTCGGCGAGCACTTTGGCCGCGATGCGCGGGTGCGACGTCGCGATTCGACGACCTTCGAGGTCCTCGATGGTGGTAGCGCTGTCTTCCATCGAGACCGCGGCTTGCAATGAACACGTGCCGTAACCCAGGCGAAGGAGCACCTCGACGTCACTCTCGTACTCGAACACCAGGTCCAGGCCCGTGATGCCACAGTCGACAACGCCGTCTTGGACGTATTCGGGTACGTCGTCGGCCCTCACGAAGAGCAGGTCGATGTCGGCGTTGCGACAATGGGCTTGAAGAACCCGTTCGCCAGGCTCTTGGGGCGCGACGCCGCTCGCTTCGAGCAACGACCAGGATGGTTCGCGCAAACGACCTTTGCTCGGCAGGGCCATGGTGAGACGTCGACTCATTTGCGACCTCGTTTCAGGACTTCCTTGTAGCCGCCTTCGCCGTAGTGCAACCAGTGCGCGACGCGCGTGACCGTCGCCGTCGAGGCGCCGGTACGACGCGAGATCTCCTGATACGACACCGCCTCGTCCACGAGGCGCGCCACCTGAAGGCGCTGGCCCATGGCGTCGAGTTCGTTGGTCGTGCAAAGATCGCGTAGGAACGCGGCGACTACGGTGGGTTCGCGCAACTTCGTAAAGGCCTCCACGAGTTGGTCAAACCGTTGGGCCGTCTCGGGCGACGAGTCGGCGGGAAGTACTTTGCCAGATGTCATGGTTCTATGCTAGCATATTACTACGCTACTATGCAAGTGATCCCGGCCCTCGACCTCCTCGGTGACTACGCCGTGCGCCTTGAACAGGGCGACTACGACCGGGTCCTCTTTCGCCAACCCATCGAGGAGTTCATGGGGCGGATCGTCGCCACCCGGCCGGACTACATCCACGTCGTCGACCTCGAAGGTGCTCGCGACGGTGAACTACGGGCCGACGTCGTGCATCGTTGCACCGTACTCGCGGGTGCTATCCCCCTCCAGGTCTCGGGTGGCATTCGTTCGATTGCGAGCGCCGAGCGAGCTCTGGACGCCGGCGCCACCCGCGTCATCGTCGGCACCGCCGCGTGGGCGACCACCGACGCGCTCGAAGAGTTCGTCGAGGCGCTCGAAGGTCGTCTGGTGGTCGCGATCGACGTTCGCGACGGCGAGTTATCGGTTCGCGGTTGGAAGTCCTCCACGGGCATCAGCGTGCGCGAAGCCCTCGCACGTTGTGTGGAGGTTGGTGTGACGCGACTGCACGTCACCGCCATCGATCGCGACGGCACGATGCGCGGTCCGGACCTCGCGCTCTACGAGCGAGCCTGCGCGAGCGGCCTCGCGGTCGTGGCCGCCGGCGGCGTGCGTGATGACGCGGACCTCGCGTCACTGGCCAAGGTGGGTTGTGAGGCGGCGGTGATGGGCGTGGGATATCTCTCGCGATTGGGCCTTGACCTCGACTCGTAGTTCGATCCGATTTTTCCTTGGAATAAAGGGACTTTTGCCCCTAAAGACCTTGGGAGAGGTCGGGCCAGAATGGAAAGAGGCGCAATCGAAAGGAACCACGTATGAGGCGCAAGACACTCGACCTGATACTCAACTGGGTCGGCGTGTTGCTGACCGTGATGCTGCTCGTGGCCGGCGTCGGACTCTTCATTGGCTACAACTTCACCAGCTCCCAGGTCAAGTCACAGTTGCTCGAACAGAAGGTCTACTTCCCGCTCAAGGGCACCCCGGACTACCAGGACCTCGTCAAGGCGAACCTCACTTCGTACGCGGGTAAAGAAGTGCTCACCGGTTCTGAGGCGCAGATCTTCGCCAATGACATCATCGGGGTTGACACCAACGAGATCAGTGGCGGCAAGACCTACGCCCAAGTCAGCGCAGCGTCCCTGGCCGACCCTTCGAACACGTCACTGGCTAACGAGGTCAACCTCGTGTTCCGCGGCGACACGCTGCGAGGACTCCTGCTCAACGCCTACGCGTTCGGGTTCCTCGGCGTGGTGGCGTTGTACGCGGCGATCGCGTCCTTCGTGCTCGCCCTGGTGATGCTGGTCTTGACGCTGCTCGGCGTGCGCCACTACCGCCAGGGTGATCCGGCGGACGTCATCTAAGAAATCGTACGACTCAAAGAGCCCGGGATCCCCTCCCGGGCTCTTTTCACCTACCGGATGGAATTGACCACTCGCTAACGTCGTGACGGGAGTTCTCTTGAGGTGACCACGAGTCGCGACGCGATGGTGGGCGCGATGCCCGTGCGCCGGGCGCTTCCCCGTCGAGGCCGGCGCACGGTGGGCGCCTGGTGCTTCGCCGACCACTTGGGTCCCGCCTGGGCGAGTCGAGAACACGGCCTGGACATCGGACCCCATCCCCACACCGGCCTGCAGACCATGACCTGGCTCGTCGAAGGTGAGGCGGTGCATCACGACAGCCTGGGCAGTGAGCAATTGCTCGCCCCAGGACAACTGAACCTTATGACCGCGGGCGTCGGCGTGTCGCACTCAGAGGAGGCGACGGGCCAGTACGAAGGGACGTTGCACGGTATTCAACTCTGGATCGCCCAACCGGACGCGACCCGCCATCTTGAAGCGGCCTTCGAACACCACCGCGAACTTCCGCGCCTCGAGGTGACGAACTTGGACGCTACCGTGCTCGTCGGTGAGTTTCAAGGTGTCGCGAGCGCCGCGCGGCGCGACACCGACCTCGTCGGACTCGAGTTGGTCGTGCGAGGACCAACAACGTTACCGCTCGAGCGAGACTTCGAGTACGCGATCATCGTCCTTGATGGCACGCTTCTGGTGCGTGACGTAATCCTCGAGCCCGGGCATCTCGGCTACGCGGCTTTGGGCGACGACGAACTCTTCATCGACGCCTCTCCCTTCGCTCGCGCGATGGTCCTGGGCGGCGCACCCTTCGAGAGCGAAGTCCTGATGTGGTGGAATTTCGTCGCGCGCAGCCGCGAGGAGATCGACGAAGCCTTTGATTCGTGGAAGAGGGACGACGGGCGCTTTGGCACCGTGGCGAGTTCGCTCACGCGCATTGAAACGCCCGCGCCCTACTGGCGCCATCAGTCTGGGTGAACCCTCGTGACGCCCTCGTTCTTCCCAGAACTATCACGGTCCTACAATGTCTGACGGCCCACGAACGAGGCCGACCCAGTCCTAGAATCGGCGAGCCGAAGTGTCACCAAAGGCCCTACGACACTCGAAAAGCGCACGATGAAAGGCTTTGGTCTCGAAGGGCTCGACTCGTGGGTGAATAGTCGAACCACGTCGGCCTCGAGCTCGACCCGTCGTAAAAACGTCCGGACACTTCGCCGAGGTTTAATAACGTTGTGTAATGACGAAGCGAACCACGAAGCCCATCCCAAGAGACTCGACTCCTCGCGGCTTCGCGGCTCCCCCGTCCGACGTTGATCCAGAGGGTTCATCCCTCGAGGCTGACCTGGTCATGTTGGGCGCACTGCTGGACCAGACCCTTCGCCGTCAAATTTCTGATGAGTTTCTCGACACCCTTGACGTGGTGCGTCGCGCCAGCGACGATGACCTTGAATCCTCGATGGAACTGCTTGAAGGACTCGACCTGACGACTTCGAGCCAGTTGGTGCGAGCGTTCTCCACGTACTTCCACCTCGCCAACGTCGCCGAACAGACCCACCGCGGTCGCCAAGGCCGCGACCCCGACCAGGGACCACTCGCTCGCGTCACCGTACTCATCGAGGAAGCTCTCACCAGCGGCCGGTTCGAAGTTGCCGACGTAGAGGAGGCGGTGCTTCAACTCGACGTTCGCCCCGTCTTCACCGCCCACCCCACCGAAGCGGCGCGCAGATCGGTGCTGATAAAATTGCGCGCCGTCAGCGACCTTCTCGATGAGTCGATCCTCGAGCGTCGAGGCACGAGTGACGAGCGCCGTCGCCGGCGCGCCGCAGAAGTGATCGACGAGCTCTGGCTGACCGACGAGCTTCGCCTCGAGAAGCCCGAGGTGCTCGACGAGGCGAGAAATTCTCTTTACTTCCTCGACGGCCTGATGCGCCGTCCGGTCGCTGAGGTCCTCACCCAACTCGTCGAGTGTCTGGCACGATTGAATGTCCACCTACCAATCGACAGTCGTCCTTTGACCTTTGGTTCGTGGATCGGCGGTGACCGTGACGGCAACCCCTTCGTGACGCCCGAGGTCACCACGTCGGTCGTTGACATGTCCCTCGAACACTCAATCCGCATGCTGACAACGTTGCTCGCCCGTCTAATAGACGAGATCTCCGTCTCCGAACGTCACAGCGCGATCACCGACGAACTGCGAGCTTCGCTCGCCCTGGACCTAGAGCGCGTCACGAACCTCGATCCGCGCTACCGACGGCTCAATTATGAAGAGCCTTATCGATTGAAGCTCACGTGCATTCGCGCCAAACTCGATTCGACACTTCAGCGCATGCAACGGCGCAGCCGTCATCAGCCCGGGGTCGACTACGCCTCGACGGG
>JBEKWQ010000049.1:0-9315 GCA_049512875.1 Acidimicrobiales bacterium | reverse complement strand
GATCAGTCCGACCACCCCCAGAGAATGCGCGATCTTCTTCGTGTAGGCGTCCAACTCTTCGAGCACCGTCGCGCTGAGCGATTGGGGTGGTAGCGCGCACGCCGAGTCGCCCGAATGGACCCCCGCCTCCTCGACGTGCTCCATCACGCCAGCGATGAAGACGTCACCGGTCGCGTCGCGCACGGCGTCCACGTCGACCTCGACCGCGTCTTCGAGGAACCTGTCAATCAGGATGGGCCGACTCTGACTCACGCCCCCTTCGCGCGCGAGCGAACCGTACTGACTCGTGAGATCGCTCATCACCCGCTCCAGGGTCGAGTCGTCGTAGACAATCTCCATCGCGCGTCCGCCCAACACGTAGCTCGGACGCACCAACACCGGGTAACCGATCTCTCTCACGACGGCCTTGGCTTGTGTCAGCGACAGCGCGACTTCACCCGGGGGTTGACGAAGACCCAGGGACGAACAAATCGCCGACCACTGCTCTCGGTCTTCGGCGGCGTCGATCGAGGCGACCGGCGTACCGAGCACCAGCGAGGGGTCGAGCGAGTGCGACAGCTTGAGGGGGGTCTGGCCACCCAGGGCCACGATGACCCCGACCACCCGGGCCCCGTCGGTGCACGTGGCCTGTTCGGCGAGGATCACCTCGGCGAGGTCTTCGGGCGTGAGCGGCTCGAAGTAGAGCCGGTCCGAGGTTAAATAGTCCGTCGAGACCGTCTCGGGGTTGCAGTTGACCATGACGGTTTCGTAGCCCATGTCGCGCAGGGCGATCGACGCGTGCACGCAGCAGTAGTCGAATTCGATGCCCTGACCAATCCGGTTCGGACCCGAACCCAAGATGATCACCCGGTCACGCGACGAGAACTCGACTTCGCTGGTGTCGTCGTAGGTGCTGTAGTGATACGGCGTCGACGCCTCGAACTCGGCCGCGCAGGTGTCGACGGTCTTGAACACGGTGTGAACACCCGCGCCTCGGCGAAGCCTCGTCACGTCGCGCAACGAAACGCCCGTGAGCATCGCGATCTGAGGGTCAGAAAAACCCCACTGCTTATAGCGCAGCCACCCGCGCCGGTCCAATGACGCCAACTCGACGCCCGCCGTGAGTTCCGCCTCGCGCTCGACGATCGTCGCGAATTGATGCACGAACCACCGGTCGATGCGCGTGCGTTCGCTCACTTCGTCCACACCCGCGCCGCGGGCCATGACTTCGTGCAAGGCGAAGAGCCGCTCGGGCGTCGCCACTTCACAACGGCGCCAGAGCGCTTGGTCATCGAGTTCGGAGAATTCCGAGTGGCGCCCGAGCGCAAAACCCAGCCGACCTTGTTCGAGGGATCGAATGGCCTTTTGCAATGATTCGGCGAAGTTGCGCCCGATCGCCATCACTTCACCCACGGACTGCATGCGGGTACCCAACTCGGGCGTCGCGCCCGGCAACTTCTCAAAGGCCCATCGCGGGATCTTGGTCACGACGTAGTCAATGACCGGCTCGAAGCTCGCCGGGGTCACCTCGGTGATGTCATTGCGGATCTCGTCGAGCGTGTAGCCCACCGCGAGGCGCGCGGCGATCTTGGCGATGGGAAAGCCCGTCGCCTTGGACGCGAGCGCACTGGATCGACTCACGCGCGGGTTCATCTCGATCACGAGACGCTCACCGGTGTCGGGATTCACCGCGAACTGCACGTTCGATCCACCGGTCTCGACCCCGACGCGACGAAGCACCGCGAAGGCGTCGTCGCGCATGGCCTGGTACTCGACGTCCGAGAGGGTCTGGGCCGGCGCCACCGTGATCGAGTCGCCCGTGTGCACGCCCATGGGGTCGAGGTTCTCGATGCTGCACACGACGACGCAGTTATCAGCCACGTCGCGCATGACTTCGAGTTCGTACTCCTTCCATCCGGCGATGGACTTCTCGACCAGGATCTCGCCAATGGGAGACGCGACGATGCCCTCTTCGGCGAGCTCGCGAAAGTCGCTCTCGTTGTGCGCGATCCCGGTGCCCGCGCCGCCGAGGATAAAACTGGGGCGGATGATGATGGGCCAGCCAATGCTGAGCGCAATGCCCACGGCGGTCTCGACGTCGTGGGCGAAACCGGACTCGGGCACCTTCAGACCTATGTCACCCATCGCCTCCTTGAACAGTTCGCGATTCTCCGCGGTCGCGATCGCCTCGGGACGCGCGCCGATCACCTCCACGCCGAGGCGTTGGGTCACGCCACGGCGCACGAGCTCCATGGTCAAGTTGAGGGCCGTCTGGCCACCGAGGGTCGGCAAGAGAGCGTCGGGGCGCTCCTTTTGAAGGATGTCGGTGAGTACGTCGGCGTCGAGGGGTTCGACGTAGGTGACGTCCGCGGTCGCCGGATCGGTCATGATGGTGGCCGGATTCGAGTTCACGAGGATCACCTTGTAGCCCTCTTCGCGCAGCACCAGGCAGGCCTGGGTGCCGGAGTAGTCGAACTCGCAGGCCTGCCCGATCACGATCGGCCCCGAGCCGATGACCATGATTGAGTGGAGGTCGTCCCTTCGAGGCACTAGACGCGCTCCAGGGTGCCGTGGCGTACCAAGGACTCGAAGCGATCAAAGAGGTACCGCGCGTCGTGGGGGCCCGGTCCGGCCTCGGGATGGTACTGGACCGAGAAGCACCGATCGCGCGCTGAAGAAATACCCTCGACCACGCCGTCGTTCAAGTTCACGTGACTGACGAAGCCCCGAGGAAGCGTGTCGGGGGTCACGGCGTAGTTGTGGTTCTGGGCCGTTATCTCAATGCGGCCACTCGCCAGATCCTTGACCGGGTGGTTACTGCCGTGGTGACCGAAGGGCAACTTGAAGGTGGAACCTCCGAGCGCGGCCGCGAGCAACTGATGACCGAGGCAGATGCCAAAGACCGGCACCGTGCCGAGCAAGTCCCTCACGACCGCGACGTTGTCAGCGAGCGCCGCGGGGTCGCCGGGGCCGTTGGACAACAAGACGCCGTCGGGACCCAGATCGTGCACCTGCGCCGCGCTCGTCGAGGACGGCACGACGGTGACGCGAAAACGCTCCGCGAGGGCGCGCACCATCGTCGTCTTGATGCCGTAGTCGAAAGCCACGATGTGCAGGTCGCCCCTTCCACGTTGATACGCCGAAGGGGTGGACACCATGGTCACCAGGTCGGTGCCGTCGGTGCCCGTAGCCGCTTTCGCGGCCGCCAGAACACCAGCCTGGTCGTGACCAAAGGCGCCGGGCAAGGCCCCGTGCGCGCGAAGGTGGCGAGTGAGCCGGCGCGTGTCCACGCCCACGATCGCGGGCACGCGGTGCTGGCGCAAGAATCCCTCGAGGGGACCGACCGAGCGCCAATTCGACGGCAGGTCCGAAAGCTCACGCACGACCAACCCACGACACCACGGCCGAAGCGCCTCGTCGTCCAGCGGCGAGACGCCGTAGTTGCCAATATGGGGGTAGGTGAAGGCGATGATCTGGCCCGCGTAACTGGGATCGGTGATCACCTCCTGGTACCCGCTCAAGGCCGTGTTGAACACGAACTCCCCGGTGGTGACGCCCGGGTCGACGAGGTACCCCGCGGCGTACCCCTCAAAGGTCGTGCCGTCGCCAAGCGCGAGCAGAGACGGTACGCGGTTCACACGAGCGCCCCGTCGTTCACCACGAGTACACCCTTGGCGATCGTGGTCCGCACCCGACCAGTCAATGCTCGCCCGTCGTAGGGGCTGTTGATTGCGTAACTGTGCAGATCCTCATTGCGAGCGATCCACGTCGCCTTTGGGTCGAAGACCACCAGGTTCGCGTCCTCGCCCTCAACCACTGCTCCACCGTGAGCGCCGTGGCGAACGCGCGCGTCGTCACGTCGCAGTTGGGCGATGCGCGCGGGCTCGCGGCTCATGAGCGAGAAGAATCGTTGGGGATCGGGGGCGTCACCGAGGGCTTCGAAGGTCAGACTCGCCGCGTACTCGAGTCCGAGCATCCCCGCGGGCGCCTCGTCGAAGGGTAGGTCCTTCAGTTCGGGCGCGTGCGGCGCGTGATCCGTCGCGACCGCGTCAACGAAGCCACTACGCAAGGCCTCGCGAAGCGCGTCGACGTCCGCGCGAGAACGCAGGGGCGGATGTACCTTGAAGATCGGATCGAACTGCTCACAGAACGTCTCATCCAAGGTGAAGTGATGCGGCGCGACCTCGAACGAGACCGGTAGTCCTCGCTCGTGTGCCCGTCGAACGAGCTCGAGCGAGCGCGCGGTCGACAGGTGCATGAAGTGCAGCGGGCCGCCCGTCAGCGCGACGAGTTCGATGTCGCGTTGCACCATGAGTTCCTCGGCGAGCGCTGGTCGCCCGACGAGGCCGAGCCGGCCGCTCACGGCGCCTTCGTTCATCGAGCCACCCGCCGCCAATCGCTCGTCCTCACAGTGCTGGGCGAGTCGCACGCCGAGGGGACGCGCGTAGGTGAGGGCCCGACGCATGAGTGCGGGATCCTGCACCCCGGTACCGTCATCGCTGAAGAGACGGACCCCGAGTGCGGCCATCTCCGCGAGCGGCGCCAGACTCTCGCCCCGACGACCTTGGGTGATCGCCCCCGCGACCGCGATGTCCAGGGGCGTTCGTGCGCCACGATCGAGCACGTAGGACACCAACGCGACGTTGTCGAGCGCTGGCTCGGTGTTCGCCATTGCCATCAGCGCCGTGTAGCCTCCCACGGCTCCGGCGTGGGCGCCGCTCTCGATCGTCTCTGCCTGCTCGTGACCGGGCTCGCGCAGGTGCGTGTGCAGGTCCACGAAGCCGGGACCGACCCAACAGTCGCTCGCGTCGATGACGTGGCACCCCGCGGGCGCGACGACATCGGTGCCGACCGCCGTGATTCGCCCCTTGTCCACGAGAACGTCGGCCACCTGGCTCGTCGAAGGCCCGACCACCAAGCCCGCGCGCAACAGCAACGTCGTCACGACACTCCTTCACTCGAGCCAGCCACCGTGAGATAGAGCACCGCCATGCGCACCGGCACACCGTTGGCGACCTGTCGTTCGATGACCGCGCAGGGGAGGTCCGCGACTCGCGAATCGATCTCGACCCCGCGATTCATCGGCCCGGGGTGCATCACGATGGTCTCTGGTCGCAGACGCCGGGCGCGCGCCAGGGTCAACCCAAAGGTTCGGGTGAACTCACCCAACGATGGCACGAACGATCCTGAACCGCGCTCACGCTGCAGACGTAACAGACCCACCACGTCGGCCCACTCGAGTGCCTCCTCGTAGTTGTCGACGACCTGCACCGGCCAGTTCTCGACGTCAGCGGGCAGCAAGGTCCCGGGCGCCGCCACGCGCACTTCGCAACCGAGAGACGAATACGCGGCGATATCGCTTCTCGCGACGCGACTATGGCGGATGTCACCGACAATGAGCACACGCAGTCCCGAAAAGAGTTCCGCCCCGGATTCGAGACCGTTCGAACCCTCGCGCGCAGCCAATACCTGACGGACCGTGAAAGCATCCAACAGACCCTGGGTCGGGTGCTGGTGCTGACCGTCACCGGCGTTGATCACTCGCACGTGGGGGACGTAACGACTCACCTGCAATGCCGCGCCGCTGGACTGGTGACGAAGGACGACGGCGTCGATCCCTAGGGCGTCGATGGTGGCAATCGTGTCGCGCAAGGACTCGCCCTTCTTCACGCTGCTCGAAGCGACCGCCAGTGACAGCACGTCCGCCGACAGGCGCTTGGCGGCGGTCTCGAAGCTGAGTCGGGTTCGCGTCGATTCCTCGAAGAACAGCGAGGCCACCACTCGTCCCTTCAACGCCGGTACCTTCTTGATCGAGCGTCGGTTCACCTCGACGAATGACTCGGCGGTATCGAGCACCTCCACGATTGCCTCGCGCGAAAGGTCGTTGAGCGTGAGCAGGTTCTGAGCGCGAATCGAGTCGATCACGACTGCCCCTTGGTGCCGATCCACACACCGTCGAGGGTCGCGAGGATCGCCTCGTCGAGCGACGTCGGAAGGTTCTTTCCGACGTAATCCGGACGGATCGGAAGTTCGCGGTGTCCGCGGTCGACCATGACCGCGAGTTGGACCGAACGCGGTCGCCCCCAGTCCGACAACGCGTTGAGCGCCGCACGTATGGTGCGACCAGTGAACAGGACGTCGTCGACCAGGACGACCGTCTGATCGGTGAGATCGTGGTCGATCGTGGTCGCCGAGGACTTTGGCACGGGGTGGCGATTCAGATCGTCACGGTAGAACGAGACGTCAAGCAGGCCGAGCGTGACCCCGTCACCCACGATGTCACCTAAGAGCTCGGCGATCCTCGTGGCGAACACGACGCCGCCGGTTTGGAGGCCGATCACGCTCAAACTCGAAGGTCCATGGTTGCGTTCGACGATCTCGTGGGCCATACGCTTGAGGGCCCGTTCGACCTCGTCACGGGCCAAGAGTTGGCCCTTCGCCAAAAACGCCAGACTGCCCGCGGGCGTCTGGCGTTGCTCTCCACTGCTCATGTCACTCCCGCCGTTCAGACCTCACAGGATCCGCTTCACGACTTCTCTGCATCTAGGGTAGCAGTCCGAACGGCGCGTTCCGAGTGCGGCACCGAGACCACGAGCCTGGATCCCACGACGGGCTCACTATGGCTCGGACTCGTGCGACTGATGCTCTTCTGCGCCGTGATCTCGATCGCCTCCGGCCAAATCACGTTGGTGCTCTTGCCACGCGCTCAGCATTCCGTGAAATTCGGGCGCGAGCTCCTTGCGCCTCTTTGTCGTCACCCGAGATTGTCGCTCGGGATCAAGCACCTTCCACCACATGTAGATGGCAAAGACGGCGAGCAACGGCCACTCGAACACGTAGGCCCAACTGAGTTCGTTGCCCCCTTCGGCCCGACCCAATTCGAACCAAAACGCCAAGCCGCAGAGACCTAAACCCACGAGGAGCGTCAGGTGCGATCGAAGGGCTTCCGCACCGGTGAACCTGCGCGATTGGTGTTCTCGTGCGGCTCCGACGTCCTGATCCTCCGTGCCCTCCACGCCATCACCCTACACTCGACCCGTGCTCGCCCCTCGAGACAGGATGGTCCATCGCGCGAGAAGTCCTCGACGCGACGGACTTAGAATTGCTCGAGGTCGAGGGGATACACACAACGCATGAGTGAACACGAGAGCACGACGCCCACGAGGCTGCTCAGCGAAAGCGAACGCGCCGCGATGTTCGTCTCGAGCGCGCCGGCCGATCGCAACGTGAAGCAGCGGGGCGGTCGTGCGCCGATCCCCCCCAAGGCCGTTGCCTGGATGCTCGCGATCTTCGTGGTTCTCGGTTTGGGGGGCGAGGCCGTCGAACACTTCGTTGGAAGTTTCGGCGTAACGAGCGCCACCACGACGAAGTTCCTGCCGTCTAACGCGAACCTCACGCCCATCAGCGCCCTGAATTCACTGAGCACGGACCAATTCATGAACCTCAAGGAGATCGCGAACGCGTCGGCGCCCGGTTTTACCCTGCGCACGCAGCGTGACCACGTCTGGAAGCTTCGACGTAGCAACGGCAAGGTGGTCGTGCTCACGTTCGAGAACGCGATCTGCAACGATATTTGTCCCGTACTCGGAAGCGAGATCAAGCAAGCGCAGGCTCTTTTGGGCAAGGACGCGCCCGACGTTGAGTTCGCGCTCGTAAACACCGACCCGCACGATTTGACGCGAAACGCCCACCCGATCGCCCTGAGCGAGCCGGGACTCGCGACCGCGCCCAACGTGGTCTTTCTCACGGGATCACTTCACGCGTTGGACTCGGTGTGGACGGACTACGGCGTTCGGATAAAGGTCGGGGCCAAAAAGAACGAGGTCGCCCACAACAACGTGATGTACTTCATCTCGCCCACCGGTCAACTCGAGGCGCAGGCCACGCCCTTCGCGAGCGAGAACTCGGACGGTGTCTTCTCACTCAAAGCCAGCCTCATCAGCCGTTTCGCAAAGGGTATCGCCACGACCGCAAGTAGTCTTGTGAAGTGACGGACGACCTTAGCCCACTTGACACCTCCACCTTCGATCCAGCCTCGATGTCCTCGTCGTCACTGTCCACGTTCAAGGCTTCCTTTTATCGACGCCCCTGGTTCCTCATCCTCGTCTCGTTGATCGTCGTCGTGGCCGTCTCGATCATCAGCGACCTGCCAACGCATTCCACCAAGGCCCAAGACCGCGCGACCCAGAACGACACCATCATCGCGATCAACGGTGACCTCGCCCCCTGCATCTACGCCGTCAAGGAGAGCTTCAGTTTCTACAACGAGAGTCTCGCGGGCAAGCTCTCTTCCTCCGATCTTTCCGCGGTGCCCGGCCAACTCGTCAATGACCAAACGGCGTGCTCGTTCGCCAGTGGTGCGATCTACGACCTCACTAACAACATCGAGGTCACCGACTCGAAGGCTGGGCGCCACGTCGACCAGATGCTCTCGACCGAAGTGACTTGGGCGACCTCGGACGCACTGGCCGCGATTGAGGACATCCAGAACCTCTTCGTGCATCCCGGTGACCAGAAGTACATCAAGGACCTCACCCTCCAGGAGGCCCAACTCACCAAAGACCGCCAAATTGCGTTCGACGATGTTGCGAAGGCGAGCAGGATCGACGGTGCCCTGAGAGAACCGTCACTGCCCATTCTCCCCCACCTGACCGGCACCTGAGCCACTCTGTCGCGAGCGATTTAGGGCCCCAGGGTCCTTTCGCGGCGAATCATCCGGTTCAATTCGTCCGTGGGATTCTCCTCGGACTGGAGCCAATGCACGAGGTTCCAGAACACGAGGGGCAAGAAGGCCGCCGCCGAGAGGAACCACATCGCCGCCGCGGTGAACTGCTGGTCGGCCGCTTGCGAGAGACCGTGACCGGCGACGTGGTGAAATGCCGTGTACCACGAATTGTGCGACATGGCGTCAAGATACGCCAGGACCCAGATCGTCCACATCGCCACTGCCGACATGCCGATCCGGTACGGACGAGTGGTGCCCGGCGTGAGGGGCGGGGATTCGACGAGGTCGCTCCACAGCGCGATCCCGACTGCGAGGGTACTCAAAGATTCGGCAACGATGACCCAACCGTGACGAACAGTGAAGTCGACCACGGGCGCACTGCGCCAGAATATGGTCAACGCGACGAACGCGGCCATCATCCAGATCGCGCGAACATTGCTCACTTGGTGCACTCGAGCCACGACGTGCCGATCGATGAATCGCGGGGATTTCACAGTAAGAATGTGCCCGTCCTCGTCGATCTGCGGCGATTGCGGCGAAGCCAGATGCAACCAACGCCAGGGTGCTCCGACGACGACGAGCGCGGGAATCAGGACTGAGAACGCGAGGAA
>JBEKWQ010000048.1:0-9529 GCA_049512875.1 Acidimicrobiales bacterium | reverse complement strand
TTCGTGGAGATTCGCGAGCGTCTCGCGCTTGATTGCCTCGCCCGCGAGTCGTAACTCCTCCCAGGTCTCAAGTTCCGAGACTCGGAGGTTTCGCTTGTCGCGGATGGTGCGCGTTGCCTTCGACAGGTTGCTCCGTAATTGGGGGTTGGCGAGGGCGACCTTGGCCCCGACGGGAAAGTCGGGCGATCCAGCGAAGGTCCTCGCCATTACGTGACGCTTTTAGTCGAGGCGAGGATCTCGGCCAAGTGTCGTACTTCGAAGGTTCTGGTCGCCGTGGTTGCGTTCGCGCTGAACCCGGGAACGAGCGAACCGGATTTCTTCGCGAGTGTAGACAGGTGGGTGAGGCAAGAATTGTCTGACGCACACAGGACGTCGGCGCCGCTCGTGATGACGTTGGCAATCTTGTCGAGTCCCATGGCGGCTGACGTCTCAGGATTCTTCACCGCGAAGAGGCCACCGAATCCGCAGCAAGAATCGTTCTCGGGCAGTTCGACCAACTCGATTCCTCGGACTTGGCGAAGTAGTTGCAATGGCCGGTCGCCCACGCGTAGCGACCTCAACGAATGGCAGGTCGGATGGTACGTGACACGACGTTCGAACGTGGCTCCGACGTCGGTGACCCCCAGCACATCGACGAGCAGTTCGGAGAATTCGAAGACCTTCGGGGCAAACGCTTCGGCGTCAGCCACCAAATGGTGGTCGTTCTCGTCCAGGGCAACGTCGGCCCATAGGTGACGCATGGTGCTGGTGCACGATCCTGACGGCACGACGATGATGTCCGCACGCTCGAAAGAGGTCATCACCTCACGAGCGAGCTCCAAACCCTCGGGACGATAGCCAGCGTTCAAGTGCATCTGACCGCAACATGTTTGGGACTGGATGAAATCGACCTCGTGGCCTAAGCGCTCGAGCACCGTGACGACGGCTCGTCCCGTCTCTGGGTACAGAATGTTGTTCATGCACGTCACGAAAAGCGAGATACGCACAATGGTCCTTCACTGCTTGTGGGAATTTCTTAGGGATGTCGCTTGAGGGACAACGTAGCACCGGTCCACTGACCGCTCAGAATGTGACATTACTCGACACGTGATGTTATTTTTCTGTTCGAAATTCTTGACACCCGAAGCACGGTCTGCTTAACTTCTCAGCACGTTTGTCCAAGAGTAGTGACCTTAGGGGGAGTGCTGTGCCGTTTGTATCCGCGTGGGCCAGCCCTTCGTTGAGTGCCCAGAGTTCCGCGACGGCGGCTATCAGTGAGTGAATCGAGCGTCGAACCGATCCTCGTGATGGAGGGGGTCGCCAAGTACTTCGGCGCCGTGGTTGCACTCGCTAATGGATCGATCGAACTCTTTGCGGGTGAGGCCCACGCGCTGTTAGGTGAGAACGGTGCCGGAAAGTCCACGTTGGTGAAGATCATCGCGGGCGTCTATCCGGCTGATCGAGGCACTTACGTCTTTGATGGTCAGGTTCGTCATTTTCACGGTCCCCACGACAGCCAAGAAGCGGGTATCGCTGTCATCTATCAAGAACCCACACTTTTTGACGATCTGAACGTCGCCGAGAACATTTACCTCGGGCGCCAACCACTTGGCTTCGGGCGACGTATCAACCGTCGCGAGATGCGTAAACAAAGTCGTGCGATCTTCGGACAGTTGGGTGTGGACATTGATCCCAACCGCAAGGCTAAAGGTCTTTCGGTGGCGGACCAACAGATGGTCGAGATCGCCAAAGCGCTTTCGAAGGACGCGCGCGTTGTCGTGATGGACGAACCGACCGCTGCGCTGAGTCCTGAGGAAGTGAGGAGACTCTTTACCGTTGTAGCAAACTTACGTCAGCGGGGGGTCGCGATTCTCTTCATCTCGCACCGACTCGAAGAGGTGTACGAGATCTGCCAGCGGGTCACCATTATGCGCGATGGTTCGTTCGTGCGCACCGACCTCATAGGCGATATCAAAATCGAAGAAATTGTTCGCTCGATGGTGGGCCGTGATTTGAGCACGCTCTTCCCGAAGTCGGCCATTGAAGCCGGCGCGGAAGTGTTGCGCGTGGAGCGACTGACGCGCGAAGGAACGTTTTATGACATTTCCTTCAGTGTGAACGCCGGAGAGATTGTGGCTCTTTCTGGGCTTGTGGGTTCTGGTCGAACTGAAATCGCCCGAGCGATTTTCGGTATTGACAAGTACGACGCGGGCAGCGTGTTCGTAAACGGAGCAAAACTGAAAAAAAGTTCGCCCCTTCGCGCCATGCACGCCGGCATGGGATTCGTGCCAGAGGACCGCCGTCAGCAGGGGCTCGTTATGGACTTCGGGATTGACCACAATGTTGCCCTGGCGTCTCTGGAACGGCTGAGCCACGGGCTTCTTCTGTTTCGAAACGCTGAGCAGACGTTGGCGGCTGATTGGGCTCTGAAACTACGGCTCAAGTATGGGAAACTGACCGATGAAGTCAACACACTTTCGGGGGGGAATCAACAGAAAGTGGTATTAGCGAAGTGGTTGGCCGGTCAACCCAAACTGATCATCGTGGACGAGCCAACTCGCGGCATTGACGTGGGCACGAAGTCCGAGGTGCACCGAATTATCGATGACCTGGCCCAGAGCGGGGTCGCCGTGCTCATGATCTCCTCAGAACTCCCAGAGATACTTGGCATGGCGGACCGCGTACTCGTTATGCGAGAGGGGCGTCTCGCCGCGACGATGAATCGATCCGACGCAACGCAAGAAAAGGTCATGCTGGCCGCGACTGGTCAGGTGTAATTCGAAATGTCCGTTACCGACGAAGTGGCCCTATCTGAACCCGTGAAGTCACACCGAATCGCGGAAACGCTGTCGCGAGCGCGAGAGCTGGCGATTGTCGCGGTGATTCTCGTTATCTTTGCCATCACGACGATTAAGAGTCCAGATTTCGCGCACCTCACGAGCATGCAGCAAGTGCTGACGAACGCATCGCTCTTCACGCTGCTGGCGGTCGGCGAGACCATGGTGATCGTCACGAGGAACGTCGATCTTTCAGTCGGTTCGACGCTCGGAATCTCAGCGTTCTTGGTCGGTGACTATTTCACACACAACGCGCACGCGTCAATCGTTCTGGCTTTTGTCATTGGCATTGGTGTAGGAGCGTTTTGTGGCGCCGTCATTGGACTTATTGTTACCGTGACCAAAGTACCGAGTCTTGTGGTGTCGCTGGCCGCGCTGTACATAATCAGAGGCATACTGAACATCATTGGGTTGGGTATTCAAATTGAACCGACTGCGATTCCGCTCTCGTTTCAAAAAATCGGCTTTGAGACGTTTGCGGGGATTCCCTGGATCTTCATTATTCCCGCGGTGGTCGCTCTGGTAGTCGGATTCTCAATGCGATCGTTTCGATCGATGCGCGAACTGTACGCCATTGGCTCCAATCCTGCGGCCGCCCAACTAGCGGGTGTGCCCGTTGCTCGACGGGTATTTACGGCATTTTTGTTGAGCGGTTCGCTCGCGGGACTCGGGGGTGTCCTTTTCCTGTCAGAGTTCGCAACGGTCAACGCGACCGCGGGATCGGGTTACGAGCTTTTGGTGGTGGCGTCGTGCGTGATCGGTGGCGTGGCAATATTTGGCGGCAGCGGTACGGTCATCGGTGCGGCACTCGGCGCAATTCTCTTGCAGATCATCAACCAGTCACTCGTAGTCATCAACGTCTCGCCCTTCTGGGATTCGGCGCTCGCCGGAGCCCTGATCCTCGTCACCGTCAGCTTTGACCGATTGTTGAGCAACCGGGCTACGCTCGCCCTTCGATTGAAAGGCAGTGCCGCACGTGGCGATTAGCAGTCCTTTAGAGTCCAATGAGGAGACGCCGGCGCCGCTCGAGAAGCACAGTGCGCCGTTCGGTCGACACTCGCTCGTCAGATGGGAGAGCGCACTCGTCCTATTCCTCATCTTTGACATTTTTTACGGTGGCATCACCGCACCTGACTTCTTCTCCCAGAACACCATCTTTTTTGCGGGCATCAACTTCGGGTTGATCGCGATCATGGCACTGCCTGAGATGTTGATCATCACCACCGGCGAGATTGACCTATCGGTCGCCGCGATGCTGGGCCTTTCGTGTGCGAGCTTCGGCTATCTCTTCGAACACCACGTCGAAGTCTTTCTCGCGATGATCCTCACGCTGGGCGTGGGGGCACTAGGTGGAGCACTCAACGGATTTCTCGTCACTCGCGTGGGCCTGCCGTCCATTGCCGTAACTATCGGTACCCTGACAATGTTTAGGGGACTCGCCGAAGTCATTTTGGGAACGAACGAGATCACGGGATTTGGGGGACCGTGGACCGACGTGGGGACCAACACGATTCCGGGAACGCCCTTCGCGTGGGCATTTGGGATCTTCGTGGTACTTGCACTTATCTATGGCGTGGTGTTGCATTTCACGTCGACGGGTCGATCGATATTCGCCATCGGTCTTCAGGAGGAAGCAGCGTTCTTCTCGGGTATTCGCGTGAAGCGGATCAAGTTCAATCTCTATCTTCTCTCGGGTATCGTGTGCTCGTTCGTCGGTTTGCTGTACACCTATGAAACGAACACCGCTCGTTACGACGCGGGTACTGGTTTGGAGTTGAACGTAGTTGCCATCGTCCTCTTTGGCGGAGTCTCCATCTTCGGGGGACGCGGCTCGTTGCTCGGAGTCGTGTTATCGGTCATCGCGGTTGGAATATTCGACCAGATCCTGTCGATCAAGAACGTGTCCTCGCAAGAACAGAGCATCGTCTTTGGAATACTCCTTTTGGCGAGCGTCGTGCTGCCAAATTCGGCACGAGGCTATCGGGCGATTCGACAGCGATTTCGGAGAGAAGCGTCCGCTGGGTCGAGTACCCTCGAGGCCAACCTCTAGGTTTCTACCCGTTCATCAGGATTTTCACATAATCCGGTGGATAACATTTTGAGTAGTTATCCCTCACATAATGTGATACTTTTGCCGTGGCATTCGGTCTCGTCGTACGACGCATTCGAAGTGCTACGTAGTCCAATACATCTAACGATTTTCAAATGAGGGGGAACATGAAGTTGGAATCATTGAAGCATCGCGCTTCGAAGAAAGCCTTGATTGCGGTTTCGATTGTTGGAATGTTCGCAGGTATCTGCGCCATCCCAGCCGGAGCAGCCGCGCCCAAGACTATTGCTTCAAAGGGATTGGTCTACATCATTCCTAAGGACACGACGAACCCGTACGAAGTGATTGCGGACAATGGCGTGAAGGCTGCATTGAAGACCGAGGGTTGGCGTGGCGTCGTGGACAGTGGAACCACTGACACCGCCGCCGCACAAGAGCCGGCAATTCAGGCGGCCATTGCCGCGAAGGCGAACGCAATCGTCATCGCAGCCAACGACCCGAAGGCCCTTTGCCCAGAGCTCGAAAAGGCTCGCCGTGACAAGATCACCATCATCGGATTTGACTCGGACAACTACTGTGCCGGCAACCTGTTCATAAACCAGGCCAACACACAGCAAATTGGTGCGTCTGAAGTTGACCTGCTGGCGGGCGAAATTCACGACACCGGCCAAATCGCGATTCTCTCCGCTGCCGCCACGGCAACGAACCAGAACGCGTGGATCGGCTACATGAAGCAGGAGTTGACCAAGTACCCCAACATGAGTTTGGTTGCGACGGTCTACGGAAACGACGACCCGACGGTGTCGTTGACGGTGCTGCAGGGCCTGTTGACCCAGTACCCGAACTTGGCGGGCATCATTTCGCCAACGACGGTCGGTATTTCAACGGCCGCCCAGTACCTCTCCACGCACGAGTCCCAGTACTCGAACTTGATCCTCACCGGTCTCGGTCTGCCTTCGCAGATGGGCACCTACACGGGTGACGACAACGTCAAGGCGTTCGAATTGTGGAACCCCTTTGACCTCGGTTCGCTCGCTGGTTGGGCTGCCATGGAGATCAACTCCGGCGTTATTCAGAACAAAGTTGGCGTAACCTTTACGATTCCCGCTAAGGGAACCAAGTTGGTTGAGGCGAAGTCTTGGACGATCACGAAGGCCATTGCTGGCTCGGGTGACCCTTCGAACTTCGTCACACTCGGCGCCCCGTTCGTGTTTACTGCAGCGAACGTGAAGGACTTCAACTTCTAAGGTCGGGCTTCCCCGCCTAAAAAACTACGGGGCGTCGCCACCATGGGGCGCCCCGTAGTGCTTTACCAAGTTCCGTAAGAGGATCGTCAAGTGCAAAGAATTTGCTTTCAGCTCTACGTCCGACCAGAGCGAATTGAAGAGTACGTCGAGCGGCACGCACACGTGTGGCCCGAGATGCGCCAGGCGCTGCACGACAGCGGCTGGAACAACTACTCGCTCTTCCTCCAAGAGGACGGCACGTTGATTGGCTATCTCGAGACCGACGATTTCGACGCCGCACAGGCGAACATGGCAGTAACCGAAGTGAACGAGCGCTGGCAGCGCGAGATGGGGGACTTTTTCGTCGATCTCGGCGGCGACGCACCCGACACGAGCATTGCCCCAATCAAAGAGATCTTTCACGTCGACTAACTGACGTAACGAGCAGTTCGCTGCCAAGGAGGAAAGAAGTTATGAGCAGTTCAGCCGAAGTCAAGGCGGAAATCCGCCAACTGATGATCGAGACGCCGTCGTGGGCGTACGGTAATTCCGGCACCAGGTTCAAGGTGTTCGCACAAAAGGGCGTCGCTCGAACTCCTCAGGAGAAGCTCGAAGACGCCGCCCAGGTGCACCGGTTCACGGGTGTTGCGCCCTCGGTCGCCATCCACATCCCCTGGGACCGCGTCGACGACTACGCCGCCCTGCAGAGCTACGCCCAGAGCCTGGGGGTCTCCATTGGCGCCATCAACCCCAACGTCTTCCAAGAAGAGGAGTACCGCCTCGGGAGCGTTTGCAATTCTGATCCGGCAATTCGTCGTAAGGCTACCGACCACCTTCTCGAGTGCGTGGAGATCGGCGTCCAGACGGGTTCGACAATTCTTTCGCTCTGGTTCTCCGACGGCACAAACTACCCGGGTCAGGACGACATCCAGGCCCGACAGGAACGTCTCGCCGAGGCGTTGGCGGAGACGTACAAGGCGATGCCCTCAACCATGCGCATGCTGCTCGAGTACAAGTTCTTTGAGCCGAGTTTTTATACCATGGACGTACCCGACTGGGGTACGTCTCTTCTGCACTGCCTGGCCTTGGGCGAACGCGCGCAGGTGCTCGTCGACACGGGCCACCACGCTCCCGGCACGAACATAGAGTTCATCGTCGCCAACCTGCTTCGCGTGAAGCGACTAGGCGGATTCCACTTCAATAGCCGCTTCTACGCGGACGACGACCTGATGGTCGGGTCGGCCGATCCCTACCAACTGTTTCGCATCATGAACGAGATCGTCGCGGTGGGCGCGCACCGCACCGGTTCGAGCGTCGCGTTCATGCTCGACCAGTGCCACAACCTGGAACCAAAGGTTCCCGCCGAGATTCGTTCGGTCATGAACGTCCAAGAGGCGACGGCCAAGGCGTTGTTCGTGGATCGTTCTGCCCTCGCCAAGGCCCAGATGGACGGCGACGTCCTTGAAGCGAACGGTATCCTGATCGACGCCTTTAACACCGACGTACGCCCCTTGCTCGGTGAACTGCGTGAGGACATGGGCCTGGACCCTGATCCTCTGGGAGCGTATCGTCGTTCCGGCTACGCCGAGAAGATCATCGCCGAGCGGGCCACTGGCGCGGCCGCGGGCTGGGGTGCGTGATCCCCTTGGTTGCCAATGATCCCCCACGCGAAGTCATCGAGTTGCTGGAGCGATCGCATCGACTAGGTGCGGACCCGCGAAACACGAATTACGCGGGTGGCAATACCTCGACCAAGGCGCTGATCGCCGATCCCGTCACCGGTACCGACACCGAAGTGATGTGGGTGAAGGGCTCGGGTGGTGACCTCGGCACCCTGCAAGAGGCGGGGCTGGCGATGCTGCGTCTCGACCGACTGCGTGCTCTCGTCGGGGTCTACCCGGGTCCCGAACGTGAAGACGAGATGGTCGCGGCCTTTGACTTCTGCATGCACGGGCGCGGCGGAGCGGCCCCGTCAATCGACACCGCCATGCACGGTCTCGTGTCGTGCACCAACGTCGACCACCTGCATCCCGACGCTGGTATCGCGCTCGCGACGGCGGCGGACGGCGAAAAGCTGACCGCGCAGTGCTTTGGGGACACGGTTGTCTGGGTGCCCTGGCGTCGACCCGGATTTCAGTTGGGCCTGGACATCGCGGCCATTCAAGAGGCCAATCCCCAGGCGATTGGATGCATCCTGGGCGGACACGGGATCACGGCGTGGGGCAACTCGAGTGACGAGTGCGAGAGTCGATCGTTGCACATCATTCGCACCGCCGAGCAGTTCCTTGTAGCCAACGGTCGCCCGGATCCCTTCGGTGAGGTGGTCGAGGCGAACATCCCACTCGAGAGCACGGCGCGCCGCGCTCGGGCGGCCGAACTCTTCCCACTCCTACGGGGACTAGCGAGCACTGACACTCGTCAGGTCGGCCACTATAGCGATGCTGAAGTCGTGTTGGATTTCGTCAGCCGCGGGCGACTGGCCGAACTGGCGGCGCTGGGTACGTCCTGTCCTGATCACTTCTTGCGCACCAAGGTGCGCCCCATGGTGGTGGACCTGCCCGGGGACGCGCCACTCGAGGAACTCGAAAAGCGCATCCGAGAGCTCCACCAGGACTATCGCCGCGAGTACCAGGCGTACTACGAGCGTTACGCGACGCCGGACTCGCCCGCCATGCGTGGTGCGGACCCGGCGGTCGTGCTCGTGCCAGGCGTGGGAATGTTCAGCTTCGGGCGCGACAAGCAGACCGCTCGCGTGGCGAGTGAGTTCTACATCAACGCCATCAACGTGATGCACGGTGCCGAATCGGTGTCCACCTACGCGCCGATCTCCGAAGAGGAGAAGTTCCGCATCGAGTACTGGGAGTTAGAGGAACAGAAACTTCGTCGCATGGCGCCTCCGAAGGCCCTCGCGACGCGCATCGCGTTCGTCACCGGCGCGGGTTCGGGCATCGGGGCCGCGACCGCGCGTCGGCTGAGCGCAGAAGGTGCGTGCGTGATCGTCGCGGATCTCAATTTTGAGAGTGCCGAGCTGGTGGCCAAGGAGCTGGGCGGTAGTGACAAGGCGTTCGCCGTGAGCGTCGACGTCTCATCGCCCGAGGAGGTCGTCGCGGCGATCAACAAGAGCGTGCTCGCCTTTGGTGGCGTCGACCTGGTGGTGAACAACGCCGGACTCTCGATCTCCAAGAGTCTTCAGGACACGACGATCGAGGACTGGGATCGTCAACACTCGGTCATGGCTCGCGGCTCGTTTCTCGTGAGCCAGGCTGCCGCCAAGGTGATGATGGCCCAGTCCATGGGCGGCGACATCATCTACATCGCGAGCAAGAACGCGGTCTTCGCCGGACCCAACAACGTCGCCTACGGCGCGGCGAAGGCGGATCAGGCGCACCAGGTGCGACTACTCGCCGCCGAACTCGGCCAGTACGGTATCCGGGTGA
>JBEKWQ010000047.1:0-9590 GCA_049512875.1 Acidimicrobiales bacterium | reverse complement strand
CGTGAAGGGCACCGTGTCACAACGAAGCCCGCTCGTTCCGTCTCGCGGAACAAGCGGGCTCACGATGTTTGGCCCCCCCAGCCAATAGACAAGAAATTACCCTGCGCTCAACCAGTACTCTGGCAAAAGAAGCCCAGAAACCAAGGGTTGTGCAGAACTTCACAAACAAGGAGCAACGTGGAACGACGGAAACTAGGTCAGGGGCTCGAGGTCTCCGCGCAAGGACTCGGTTGCATGGGCATGAGCGAGTTCTACGGTGAGGGCGACGACAGCGAATCGATCGCCACGATCCACGCGGCGCTGGACAACGGCGTGAACTTCCTCGACACCGCCGACATGTACGGACCGTTCAAGAACGAAGTACTCGTCGGCACCGCGATCACGCGGCGCCGCGGCGAGGTCGTGCTCGCCACCAAGTTCGGTAATCAGCGCGGCGAGGACGGAGCGTACTTGGGCATCAACGGGCAACCCGACTACGTGCGCCAGGCCTGTGAGGACTCGCTGCGTCGCTTGGGCGTGGACGTGATCGACCTCTATTACCAGCACCGCGTGGATCGCAGTGTGCCCATCGAAGAGACCTGGGGTGCCATGAAGGGGTTGGTCGAAGCCGGCAAGGTCCGCCATCTCGGTATTTCTGAGGCCTCCTCAGCCACGATCGAGCGGGCGCACGCGGTGCATCCCGTGACGGCGCTGCAGAGCGAGTACTCGCTCTGGACCCGCGACCCCGAGGACGACGTGCTCGCGACCTGTCGACGTCTGGGCATTGGCTTTGTCGCCTACAGTCCCCTCGGTCGAGGATTTCTCACTGGCGAACCGGCCAATCGAGGCGCCGCGGACCCGAAGGATTTTCGTAGCGTGAATCCACGTTTCGTGGGCGACGCGGGAGCGAACAATCTCAAACTCGTCTCGAACCTCGAGTCGATCGCGAAGGAGAAGAACGTCACGGTGGCTCAGTTGGCGCTCGCCTGGGTGCTCTCGCGCGGAGCAGACGTGGTCCCGATCCCGGGTACCAAGCGACGCAAATGGTTGATGGAGAACATCGCCGCGGGCGACATCGTGCTGAGCGACGCCGACGTCGCGGCCCTCGAGGCGGCGGTGCCGCGCGAGGCCGTCCAGGGTCAGCGATACGCCGAGCGGGCCATGGGGTCACTCAACGGCTGAGTTTGCGTACGTGTCCTTCGGCCAGTTCGTAGGTCTCGTCACACCATTGCACGACCCGTTCGTCGTGGGTCGCCACGATGATGGTTGCCTCAACGGTGGCGAGTAGTTCGAGGACTTTGTCGGTTTCCTCGGTCCCGAGGCCACTCGTCGGTTCGTCGGCGACCAACACGCGAGGATTGGTCACGAGGGCGCGCACGATGGCGACTCGCTGACGTTCGCCGCGCGAGAGTTCGTCGAACCGGGTCGTTTCGTCCGCGCGAACCCCGAGATCGGAGAGCTCTTGGAGCGACGCTCGAGTTCCCGTTCGCCCCAGGTGCAGGACGTCACGGGCGTAGCCCTTGGTCAGACCCGGTTCGCTCGCGACGTAGCCGAGCATCGCGCGAAGGGCGGTTTCATCGATGTCGCGCACCGCGACGCCCCCGATGCTCAGTTCTCCCGCCGCCACGGGATCGAGACCGCCGAGCGCTCGCAAGAGGGTCGATTTTCCCGCGCCCGAGGGACCGACGATGGCGACGCGACTGCCGGGGGCGAACACGAACGTCTCGTCCACCACGAGGTCAGCGTCGTCCTCGCGCAGGGTCAAATGCGTCGCGCGAATCGTGGCGTCGACGGGCCACACGGCGCCGGGGCGAAACGGACTCTCGTTCAGTTCCTCGAGACGCTCGCTCGAACCGCTGACCGCGACCGCCGTATCCAGGGCGAGTCGAATTGTCGCGAGCGAATCGGCCGTGGCGACGCCAAGGAGGGCAACCACGACGAGCCACGTGGGAGAACCGTGCGCCTTGGCGAGCCAGAGAACCTGGATCGCGAGCAATCCCGCCACGAGTGGCACCACGCTCGAGCGACGCGAGACGATCTGTGAGATGCGTTCAGCGCGTTCGAGCGCTGCTTGGCGGCGGCGAAGACGTGAAGCGGCGAATTCCTCACGGTCGAGCAAGGTGAGTTCGGGCACGACCGCACTCAGTTCGACGACGGCTCCCTGATAGGCGCCGCTGGCGTGACGCAGGTTTCGCTGGGCGCGCACGAGCGGCCCGACGTTGGTCACGAGGAGTGTCACCGCGACGATCTGGATGAGCACGAACCAGAGCGCGACCTTCAGCCACTTGCCGTGCGGGGGGAGCAGGCTCACCACGACGTCGCCCAGGGCCATCGTCACGAGGGTGCTGATCACGGGCAGCGCAAAGCGCAGCCAGAGGTCCTGGAGCTCGTCGGTGTCGCTCAGCGACCGTTCGAGAAGGTCGCCGGCGGCGTGCACGCGCCAGCGTGAATAGTCCCATCGTCCGATGGTCGCCACCAGCCAACGCCGCCAACGCGTCACCGCCTCAAAGCCCAATCGGTGCGCACTCACTCGCTCGAAGAACCGTAACGGTGAACGCAGGAACGCGAGGACCTCGATGATGATGAGCACGCCCGCCACCGCCGAGAGACCCGGTCGTCGAGCGCTCTCGACGAGCAGGCCGACCGCCCCGACCAAGAGGCCCACGCTCGTTATCGTCGCAACGCTGCCGGCCAGGATCGCGCGGATCAGGTCGCGAGCGGGCGGCTGGGCTCGTCCAAGCCAGCGCAGCAGGCGACGCACGTCGCTGTTCACCCGGGCACCTTGATGCGTTGGTTCGCCGAGGTGAGCAGTGGCGTATCGACGGTCGCCTCGACAATCGCGACACCGGTGAGTGAGTCGAGCAGCGCGCGAATTGACGCGCGAGCGCGCTCATCGACGACGCCAGCGACGTCGTCGAGTACGAGGAGGGCCGGACGTGCGAGTAGGCAACGCGCCAGAGCGAGGCGGACCGTCTCGCCGGTGCTGAGTCCTCGGCCGTCCGCGAGCAGGGACACGTTCAGGTCAGAGAAGCGCGGTCCGGCCAGGTCAAGTGACTCAAGCACGTTATAGATCGTCGCGCGGTCGATCTCGCGCCCGAGACTGAGGTTGTCGTAGAGCGTGCCCGCGACCAGCGCACTCTCAACGCTCACGTAGCCAATCACGTCCTCACCACGTCGTGCACTGCCCGAGGTCGCGTCGCGCCACCCGAGCAGGGTCTGGAGCAAGGTGGTCTTACCCGCGCCCGACGGTCCGGTGATCAGGACTCGATCGCCCGGCCGCACCACGAAGTCAAATGACGTGGGACCGGCCTGGGTCACGAGGTGCTCGGCTTGTAACAGGGTGTCCTTCGTCGAGGTTGGTGGCGGGGTGGCTTCGGCGAGTAACGCGAGGGACTGCTGGGCATTCTCGCGACGATGGAACTCGACGCCGAACCTGCGGATGTGCACGAAGATTTCGCTCGTGACGAGAATCGCGATGAGCGCGTGCTCGAGCGAGAGGTGGCCCTCCAAGAGCCCAAAACCGACCACCATCGCCACCAGTCCGATACTCACGCCACTAAGAAACTCGGTGACCAGTGAGGACTCCAGGGCGACGCGAATGGCGCGCATCGCGATCGTGTGCTCGGAGGTCGAGATCGCCGCGATCTCGTCGGCGCCGTAGTTGATCGCGCCCAGCGCGCGCAGCTCGGGCGCGTGATTGAGCAGTTCGAGTTGGCGCGCCTCCAGCAGGGCCCGGCGTCGCTGGTAGTCCCCCGCGAGGGTCTCGCTGCGTTTTCCCGCGCGTTGGTAGAGCGGCACCGCGAGGCCCATCAAGACCACGGTTATCAGCGTGCTCAGCCAACCAACGGCCCAGAACACCACGCCGAGACCCACCACGCTCACGCGCGCACTCGTGGCCAGTAGTTCGAGCCAAGGACCGTCACTCGCGTGCTCAATGGCAAGAGTGAGGTCACCTCGGCCTCGTTCACCCTCGGCGCGCGGCGCTCGAAGGTGAACGAGGAGTCGGCGGCGCAAGAATCCCTTGATGGTGCGCGACGTCGTCGTGTTCCATTCGACGAGGGCGTTGGCGAGCAGCCATCGTCCCGCGAGCACCACCGACAGCAGCACCAGACCAGTGGACAAGGAATCGTGCGCCAACTTGGTCAGGGCAACTGCACTCGCCACCGCCAGGGAAAGTGAGAGCAGGACGCTTAGCGCGCCGAGCGCACGGGCCGGAATTCGAAAAGTGGGCTCTGTTGAAGTCGTCGACGTTCCAGAGGCCACCGTGTAATGCTAACGAGCCCGTGAGAAGCTAGAGGGGGTCATCGCGGTGCGGCAGTGACTGAGCGGGGCCGTTCAGCCAATCGCGCAAAGCCTTGGTCGCTCGACAGTCGTCCTCGTTGTACTCGAAAAGACGCTGACGCGAACGCAGCGCCTCCTCGGAACTCGACACGGCGACTTCGTACCAGAGCATCGACGCTTCGCCGCTCGGGTTCTGGTCGCGCCAGTGAAAACCACTCATCGTCGCGAGTTGTTTGAGCCCCAGTGGACCCGTGGTCTGGATCTGTTGTTTCGCGTATTCGTGCAAGTCAATCCACTGTGGTGGTCGCGAAGATCGAAACGCATCCAAGTCCTCTCGCGTCGGTCCACCCGCGACGGGTGTCTCGACCGCACGATTCATCGCGCCGTCTTCGGCCTGGGCCCAGAAGCAGTAGGCGGCGAAACTGCGCCCGTGCCCGCGACAGATTCTTCTCAGCTCATCGAACCACTTCCAGAACTTCGCGAAGACCTCGGACTCGGCTCGAGGCGTAAGCTCACCCCACTCGACAAAAGCGTAGTAACCACCCTGGATATCGGGTACGGGAACGTTGAGGGTGACGTGGGCTCCCCAAAGATACGTCGCCTCGTCGTAACTCTCCATGTCGACGTCGATCTCGACGTCAGCGGTGGGACAGCCCATGTCCGCGGGGGGGAGTACGCGCAGCGAACTCGATCGTTCGTGGGCTCGCGCTCGATAGATGAGGTCGTCGAGTTTGTCGATGAGTCGTCCGAGGTGGTCTTCGGGGCGAGACTCCTCGCGCGGTACGGGCGTCTTGGCTCGCGCCGATCGAGCGCGCTCCGGGTCAAGGCGGGCCAGTTGCGCGCGGGTGTCGATACCGTGGTCGTGCAGGATCAACTGCTGATCGATGTTCGTGTAGCGCGTGAGCGAGACGTCGTCGATCTCCTCGAGCTGCGCTTCGCAGTTGCTGGCGTACGGACATTCGGGACACTCTCGGTGCCAGTACGGCTGGGTGGGAAAGGGACCAGCGCCGTTTCGCCATTGGTCGTGGGCCGCGAGCAACGTGAGCCGTTCCTCGTACGCGTCGTCGTAGGTCGCCAAATTGAACCGGGGGTAATCCTTGGTCGACAGCTCGAACCACCAGAGCCGTCGATGTCGGTCGATGATCGCGGCACGTCCCGCGGGGTCGCCGTGACCAAAGGACTGGAGTACCCGAGTGGCGTGGGCGAGTCCGATCCCGTTGCGAGTGACGGTCGGAGAACTTCGAGGACCGTACCCGTCGGTGTACGTCGCCTCGCTCGGCTTCAGTAGAGCCAACGATCCCTCGAGGAGCCGCCGGGTGCTCGCCGGTTCAACAATCTCGTTGTTCTTGATGACGATTGGCGCGTAGAGGTATCGCTCGTCCTCACGACCCACGCGCACGAGCACGTGCGCCACCGCCCGTCGACGGCCCTTCACGTCGGCGGGTAGGCGCGGTCGCACGAGAAGTTCGACGCCCTGACCCATTAACTCAAGTGTGTCCTTGGTACCCGTCGGCGTGACCGCGTCGGTGTGGTAGGCAATGATCTCTTCGAGGGTACTGAGCCGATGCAACTCGGCGTCGCGCTGGCGACGCGCGATCTCGCTCGAGGTTTCGCTGGCCGCGACGTCAAACGGCCCGCCGCGGTTTAGCGCGACGCGGTGCGCGCAGGCGAGAATTTCTTCGCTGCGCAGTAGTTCGGCCACTCCTGGAGCCTACGAGTCGAAGGGAGCCTCGTTTCGCCAGCTCCTCCATAGCGATGCGTATTCACCATTCAGGGCCACTAATTCATCGTGCGTGCCGAGTTCGCTGATCCGACCTTCGTTGACCACACACACTCGATCGGCGTCGTGGGCCGTATGAAGACGGTGCGCGATGGCGATGACCGTTCGGTCCTTTAAGACCGCCGCGAGCGAACTCTCGAGGTGGCGTGCCGCGTGGGGATCGAGCAGTGCCGTGGCCTCGTCGAGCACCAGCGTGTGCGGGTCCGCGAGGACCAGGCGAGCGAGGGCCAGTTGCTGGGCTTGTGCGGGGGTGACCTGGAAGCCCGTCGTGCCAAGTTCGGTGGCGAGCCCCTCGGGCAGTTGTTCGACCCACTCAAGGGCGTCCACGGCGTCGAGGGCGGCCTGGATTCGCGCGTCGGTGGCGCTGGGTTTAGCGAGCGCCAGATTGTCGCGGACCGTGCCGATGAATATGTGGTGTTCCTGGGTGACTAGGGCCACGTGTTGGCGAAGCATCGTCAGGGGCATCTGGGAGAGTTCGACGTCGCCAACGCGCACCGAACCGGTGCGCGGTGCGTCAATGCCCGCGAGGAGCCGGCCCATGGTGGACTTACCCGCACCCGAGGGGCCCACGATAGCCACGCGCTCTCCGGGTCGTACGACGAGTGAGACCCCCTTGAGGACGTCGTGTCCGGTTCGATAGGCGTAGTGGACGTCGACCATGACGAGCGATTCGTTCGAGGGCGGTCGCGAGGAACGAGGGCGAGTATCACGTACCACCGACACCCCGACGAGCCGCGCGAGCGACGACTGACCCATCTGCAGTTCGTCGAGCCAGGAAACAATGCGGTCGATCGGATCGTTGATCTGGACCACGTAGAGCGTCACGGTGGTCGCGGCGCCGATGGTGATGTTGTGCTGGAGCACTAACCAACCACTCCAGCCCAGCGTCACCGCCACCGCGAAGGCGAACGAACTCTCGACGATTGGAAACCACACCATTCGAAGGAGCATGGTGTACATCTCTGAGTAGAAGGATTCGCGGATGTTGCCTTCTATGCGGTCCGCCTGTCGGCGGCCGAGTTGGTGCGCGTCCACGGTTCGGGCCCCTTCGGCCGTTTCCGACACCGTACCGGACAAGCTGGCGTAACTGATTCGCTCACGACGGTAACCGGGCGTCGCGTAGCGCAAGTAATAACGGGTCGAGAAGACGAGGAAGGGAATGGAAACGAGCGACGCGACGCTGGCGAGCGGGCTGACGATGAGCATCGCTACGAAGGTCAGCAACGTCTGGATCAGCGCGACGAGCCATTCGGGCAAGGCGAAACGCACCGTGCGCGACAGCGCTTCGATGTCATTGGTCGTTCGGCTGAGCAGGTCACCCGTGCCGGCGCGCTCCACTTCGGTGAGCGGCAGATCCAGCACGCTCGCGAGGAATTCCTCTCGCAACTGGGCGAAGATCGTTTCACCCAGCACGTAACTCCGCCGACGCGCGAGGAAGGTGAAAAGTGCGTAGGAGAGTGACGAGACGAGCAGGATTGCGACGTAGAGGGTAATTCGCGACGAGGTGAGGGCGTGGTCGGTCGCGAAGTTGGTGAATTCCCCGATGACCCACGCGGGAATAAGACTCATCACCGCCGCGACGGCGTAGAGCGAGAGCATTCGAACGAACGAGAGGCGATGCTCGGAGAGCAGGCGTTTGGCGTACACCCGCACGGTGGCAAAATCTGCGATTGGTAGCGACGTCATCAGGCGTCCTCGCGTAGGACGATTTCACGGTAATCGGATGAGTTCGCGAGTAGATGGGCGTGGGACCCTTCGCCCACCACCCGGCCCGACCGGTAGACGTAGATGTGATCCATGTGCTGGAGCATCAGGGGACTCGTCGTGGCGACCATCGTCGTGCGCTCGTGGCGCACGTCGCTCAGCCGAGCCGCGATGCGTCCTTCGGTGTGGGTGTCGACCGCGGAGGTGGGGTCCACCAAGATGAGGACCTCAGAATCCAGCAAGATCGCGCGAGCCAGGCTGAGTCGCTGACGTTGACCGCCGGAGAATCCGCGGCCCCGTTCTTCTACGTTGGTGCCAAGACCGTCCTCGAGCGCGTCCAGGATGTCCAGGGCGCTCGACGCTTCCAGGGCGTCGAGGATTCGGGCATCGTTGGTCACACCGTGGGGCACGAGTTCGAGACGAAGTTCGCCCGAGAAGAGTCTCGGCTCGATCTCACTCACGACAATGTTGGAACGGGTGTCGTGGACCGAGAAGGCAGTGAGCGCCACACCGTTTACGAGGACGTCATCGACGTCGGCGACGAATCGGCCCAGACGGTCCGACAGCACCGTCGCGTCGTCCGCGTTGTCGGTAACGACCCCGGTCATCGTGCCGCGCGTGAGACGAATGCCGGTTCGGCTGTCTTCGAGGACCTCGATTCGCGTGGGCCACGCCACGGGTTCGTCCGGGTCTCGAACGAGGGGGTCAACCTTCAAGATGCGAAGGACCCGTCCAGCCCCCACGTAGGCCCTCGTCGTTGATATCACGTACTCAATAGCGGTTCGGAGGGGCGTGGTGAGGAACGTGGCGTAACCGAAGAACGCGACCAACTGTCCCGGTTGCAACGATCCGTTCATGACGTCGCGCGCACCGAGGAACGTGACAATTGCCGTGAGAATTGCGGGCAGAATGACCTGTCCCGATTCGAGAGCAGCTTGGGGCGTGGCGATGCGGTTGCCGCTACGACGCACGAGGTTGCTCTGGCGGCGGTAGTTTCCGAGGAACACGTCCTCGCCGCCGACGCCGCGAAGTATTCGAAGGCCCGCGACCGTGTCCGACCCCAGTGCGGCGAGACGCCCGGCCGCCTCGCGCTGGGCCGCCTGGGCGGCGTGAAGAGGACGCATCAGCGGAACGGTGAACATGGCGAGCAGCGGCACGCCGATGAGCACGATGAGGCCGAGTTCGACTGACGTGGAAAGAAGTATGAACGACACGACGATCCAGGCGACGATGGAGCCGATGAATCGCGCGAGCACGTCGTAGGCACCGCCTATTCGCATCGCGTCCGCAGCCACCGTGTTCACGACGTCGCCCGACGGTATCTCGTCGGTGAGAGCGGTGCCCGTGGTCGAAATGTGGTGTCCAACGACCTGGACGGTGCGGTACGCGGCGTTCATCCAGTTGGTGACCGCGAGCTGGTGTCGCAACGACCCGCAGACGGCTTGGAAGAGTCCGAGGGCCATCACGATTCCCACCCAACGGAACAGTTCGACTTCGTTGTGTCTGGCGATACCGTGGTCAATGGCTGCGCCGACCGCGGCCCATAACAGGGCCTGACTCACCATCCAGCCAATGCCGAACAGTGCGTTCAAGAAAAGAAGAACTCTTTGATAACTCGCTAGCCACATCAGATAACGCAGGGGAGACCGCGTGTCGGGCGTGCCGGGCTCCTCGACCGGAAGTTCGCGATAGGGAAGGTGCAACATGTGAGGTTCTCCGAAGTGAAAGGTGGATAGTGAGTTGACCTATAAGCGGGGTTCTGTCCACCCTTCGTGAGAAGGGATGGGTAGCCATCCATCTAAGCGATCTACCTCGGGAGTGCCTTGTTTCCAAGACATGCGGGCCA
>JBEKWQ010000046.1:0-9617 GCA_049512875.1 Acidimicrobiales bacterium | reverse complement strand
GAATGCCTTGGGATCAGTGAAGATGGCCCAGGGAGCAACGCCCTCGGGCGGTGAGATGGGCAGGTGCGTGGTGTTGAAGCCGAATATCTCAATCGCCAGCAGACAGAGGAGGAAGGTGGGGATCGCGTAGAGCAGAAAGGCGGAACCGGTGGCGACGTAGTCGATGGTCGTGTTGCGACGTGAGGCCTGGAAGATGCCGAGCGGTACCGCGATGACGACGGTGAAGATCAGGGCGCTGAGAGCGAGCCAGACAGTACGGGGCACGTAAAGGGCGATGATCGTGCGTACGGAGAGTTCTTGCTTGTAGGAGTAGCCGAGATTGAAGTGGAATACCAGTTGGAAGACGTACTGGTAGAGACGGGTCCAGTAGGAACCAAGCAGACCGTGCTGGTACGCCCAGACGTGCACGTTGTAGGGCGTACTTCGAGCGCCGAGCACCGAATACGCGGGAGCGAGAATGCCGTGAGGTTGAAAGTAAGGAAGCGAGAAAGTGATGACAATCACGATGAACAGGACAATCAATGACTGTCCCAGTCGCCTCAGAATGTAGGAAAACACGGGCTTAGGCTACCATCCGGTCTGATTGGTATTGAGAAGAGGGGTCCGAGTGGACCCCTCTTCTCAATACAATTCCTTACTTCAAATACTCAACGACGTGAACCTCTAGTAGTGCCAGTACTCGGGCGTCCAAGTTTCCAGCACGTCCTTGAAGCCGATGCTGCTCTTCAATGACTTGGAGACTTCGGTGAGTGTCGTTTGGACCGGGTCCCACAGTACGGGCAGGTTGTCCGCCGTGAACTGTGCGAACGTCGTCAACTTAATGTTCGTGGACAACGTCGCCTTGATCAGTGAGTCCATCGTCGGGTTCGAGTACTGCCCACTGTTGGATCCGGCGCCGGTCAAGTAGAGCGGCTCGCCCGATGGGTAGTAGTCCGGTGCGTACAGCCAGCCACCGCCCCAGTTGCAGATGTCAAACGTCGTCGAAGCGTTGTAGGCCGACGGGCATGAACCAGCGGTGTCATTGAAGGTACCCGTGGTTTGGGTAATTCCGATGCCGAGGCTCGTCCAGTTGGCGATGATCGCGTTCATCTCGGTCGCCAAAGACGGCACGCCACTGTAGTACTCAAGGCTCAGGGTCAACTTCTGACCTTGGGTGATGCCCGCGCCACACTGGCCACTGGCGGTACCGGGACTCGTGCAAACGAGTTGGCCACTCTGGAGGGTCCAACCGTTCTTCGAGAAGTCCGCAGCCGCGGCCGCCATGTCGTACGGGTAGGGCTGAGTGATCTTGCCTACTTCGCTCGATGGCGTACTGAGCGGCACGGCCGAGTACGTGGCAGCGGCGTAACCCTTGTCCGCGTTCTTGATGATGGCGGCCTGGTCAATTGAAGACTCCAACGCCTGACGGACGTACAACTGGTTCAAGAACACTGCTCCGGGGTTCTTGCCGAAGTTGAGGTTCATGTAGTTGTTGGAGAACGGAACCGTCACGACCAGGTTGAACTTGGACGCAACGGGCGCCCAGTTAGGTCCAGCGGTGCCAGGCGATGGTGCCGGCGACGTCAGGACCGAGGGGTCAACGTATCCGTAGGTGATGTTCCCCGCCTCCAACTGGTTCTGCTCAGCGGTCGTCGAGGTGAAAGCCACCTGCTTGACGTACTCCACTTGGGCCTTCTGTGGTCCAGAGTACGAAGGGTTCGCCTGGAACTCCGCGTTGCCGAGGTTGTCCATCTTGATCAACTTGTAGGGCCCGTCAACGCCGCTCTGCCAAAGCTTGCCGGTGAAGGTGGAGGTGTTGGCGGCCTGCTTGTTCAAGTACGCCTGGACGGCCTTGCACGCGGCCAACGTCGACGCGGCACCGTACTTGCCTGAGGCACAGTCACTCTTCTTGGTCGCGCTCGTCATGTCCCAGCTGTTGGCCATCGGCGCGATGGTCGCCAACTCGTTGTCGGTGAACCACAGCGGACTCACGGGGCTCTTCAAGTGAATCGTGACCGTGTTACCTGAACCTGAGGCACTCGCCACCTGGTCGGGAATACCCAAACCCTTGGTGTAGGTGCAGAAACCCGAAGGAACCGCGTCGTACATATTGAGGAAGAACATGACCGACTCGGCGTCGACGGTCTGCCCGTCGGCGAACTTCCAACCCTTCATAGTGATCGTCACGGTCTTGTTACCGTTCGAATAGACCGGTAACTTTCCTGTCGATATTCCCTCATTCAACCCGGCGTTATTTCCGAGTCCGAAGAAATAGAGTGGTCGATACATGAAGATCTGGAAGTTCGAGGTGTTCGTGACCGTACAGTTCGCCGGCGGGTAAAAAGGCAAAATGTAGTTCGGCGTGGCGTTAGCCGGCTCCGCAATCGTTATGACGTTAGGCGTCGACGCTGCGCTGCTGACCGTCGGGACAATCAGTCCGACGGCTGCAGCCGCTATGGCCACCCCGATGGTTAGTGCTGCACGATTCTTAACTTTTCGAAACATATTGCCTCCCAGTGCCACCACAGTGGTCACCCATTAGTTTCGCCGACTTCAGTCAGCGCTCTGGAACTCACTGTACCCGAGGGTAACTAGCCAGACAAGAGCGAATGCTTTGGAAATAACACTCTCGAAACGTAGGCGAGCCGGTGTCGACGACCGTGAGATTCGGTTAATTTCCAGAAGTCTTGCGTTCTCTTCATTCTTTGGACGAAGCACGCACTTCGAACTGTTACCGAATTGTCATTGATGATTGGTCGTAGAACGCGGGGCGTGGATGACTGTTCACGCGAGAGAAACCGCGAAAACATAAAAGTGCGAATAATTCGAACAAAATGTGAATTTAGAATTTACGATGTTCACATTCGACGCGGACCCGATTCGATTTAGTTTGCTAGCACGATGAAGTGAACGCACATCTTCGAACTTTTTCTTTATGCAGAGAAGCACTCGTCGACCGCGTTGAGCGGTGGCTCGTCACTTCTTTAACGCCGCGCGAACGATCTCGGTGGCGTCGGGATGTTCGAAGGAGAATCCTCCGTCGAGAAGGACCCGTGGCAAGACCCGCTGGGACGCCAGGACGGCCTCGTTGGTCAATTGAGCGCCTAGGACCAGGTTCAGAGCTGCTCGAGGTACGCGAAATGCGTGCGGCCGGTTCATCGCGTGCGCGAGCACGCTGGTGAAGTCGCGATTCGTGATCGGCGTCGGGCACGTGAGATCGACGGGACCGTCGACGCGTTGATCGATGACCCAAAGAATTGCCCGAATCTCGTCGCGCAGTGAAACGGGACTCGTCCATTGGTGGCCGTCCCCGAGAGTGCCACCAACGCCCCACTGAAAGAGTGGCAGCTGTCGCTTCAACGATCCGCCACGCCGGTCCAGGACGATTCCCGTTCGAAGGAGAGCGACGTTGGTTCCGTGCGCGCGCAACGGAATGGCTGACTCTTCCCATTTCACGCACGCGTCAGCCAAGAACCCTTCACCCGACGATGAGGATTCGTCCAGCGTCTCGTCGCCCCTCGAACCGTAGAAACCAATGGCCGATCCACTCGCGAGCATCGGTGTTGCCTCGAAGGACGAGAGCGCGCGCACCAGCAACGATGTTGACAGCGTGCGTGACGAAAGAATCTCGTTCTTTCGAGAATCGTTCCAGCGCTTGTCGGCGAGGCCGGCACCAGCGAGGTGGACAACCACATCGAACGGGCCCACTCGCTTCATGTCTTGATCGTCAACGAGGTCCCGTGTTGGGTCCCAACGCACGGTGGAAGACGTTGATTCCGCCCCGGGTCGTACGAATCGCACGACGTCATCGCCGCGCTCGACGAGCGCGCGCACGAGGGCGGTACCGATGAATCCCGAGGAACCCGTTACTCCAACACGCATCGTTCTCTCCACGTACTGAGGATGAGTGAAGCGAGAAGGTCAGGGTGTGAGAGATGGGCGCCGTGACCGACGTGCTGGAGTTCGCGTGCGTCGATAAGAGGATTCATCTCGCGGAGGTCTTGGCACAAAGCCCGGTAGTACTCGAGGTGATAGGCGTCACCGTGGGCGTAGATCGTGGGTACTTCGAGTTGGGACAGGTCAAAAGGCGTCGCGCCGTTACGAAGGAGGGCCAAGTCGCTATAGAGCGCGGGACCGTCGAGGCGTCGTGATTGCTGTTCGAGGTCGCTCAACCTCTCCCACGCGCGATTCGAGACCATGCGACGAAAGAACACTTCGGCCTCGTACTGGGGGTCGTCCGAGAGGATGGTCCTGGAGCTTTCGCGATGGCGCACCCAGGGCAGAGGCGCCTCGTAGACAATGATTTGCTGAGCGAGCGACGGCTCGCGAAGCGCCGCACCGAGCGCGACGACGCCACCGAAGCTGTGACCGAAATAGATCACCGGGCTGTGGCCAACCTCTCGTCGCGCCAGGGCGAGCAGGTCCTCGACGTCGTAGTCGAGCCCGAGGGGGCCCAGGCCCCTTGAGCCTTGGTACCCACGTCGGTCGTAGGCGATGAGGTCGAAGAGTTCCAAGCGCCGGGCTAGACGGGCGAAGGACCCACCGCGGTCGAGTCCACCGTGGACGCAGATCACCGTGGCGAGGGGGTTCTCGACACGGCGCTCGGCGACGGCGAGGCCTCGGACGGCTGATTCGGCGACGAAGTGCAGGCCCTGCGGGATGGCGTGGCCGGAAGTCATACGCGAAACTTACCGGCTTTGCTCGCGGTACCGTCCCTTCGACGCCGTGTTCGTCGCCCCTAGGCTGGAGGGGTGACTACGCCCCCTGACTCAGTCTCGCCTCGAGCGGTGAAGGGTTCATTCGGACCGAACGCGTGGCTCGTCGATGACATGTACGACCGTTTTCTCGCTGATCCTGACTCTGTATCGCCGAGTTGGCGTGAATTCTTCGCCGATTACCAGCGCTCGACGGTGCCCACGGTCGCGACGAGCACCGCGCACGCGCCCGCGGCCAAAGCAGTTGTCGACATCGACGAGGAGGCGACACCGCTTCGTGGAGCGGCGGCCCGCATCGTGACCAACATGAACGCGAGCCTGGCGGTGCCCACCGCCACCAGCGTTCGCACGGTCTCTGCGCGTCTGTTGGAGATCAACCGTAATGCGCTCAATGAGTCGCTCGCGCGCTCGAGTGGCGCCAAGGTTTCCTTCACCCACTTCATCGCCTTTGCGATCGTGAAGGGACTTGGCGAGGTGACCGCACTGAACGCCACGTTCGTCGACGCGGTTGACGAAAAGGGCACGCCGGGGATCCGACGCCACGAACACGTGGGTCTCGGACTCGCGGTTGACGTCGAGAAACCCGACGGCACGCGCAATCTGCTCGTGCCGGTCATTCGCGACGCGGACACCCTGGACTTTCGAGAGTTTCTCCTCGCCTACGAGAGTCTCGTGCGCAAGATTCACAGCGCTTCGTTCGGCGCCGACGATTTCGTGGGAGCGACGGTGTCGCTCACCAATCCGGGTACCCTCGGCACCGTTCAGTCGGTTCCTCGCCTCATGCCCGGCCAGGGTGCAATCTTCGGCGTCGGTGCGCTCAACTGGCCGGCGGGCTTCGAGGCCGCTGACCCGCGCGCGCTCGCCGAACTCGGTGTGGGCAAAGTACTCACCCTGACGTCGACCTACGACCACCGGATCATCCAAGGAGCCGAGTCCGGATTGTTCTTGAAGTTCGTCGCCGAGTGCTTGACGGGCGGCCACGGTTTCTACGAGGAGATCTTCACCTCACTGGGCATCCCCTACGATCCAGCGCGGTGGTCGAACGACCACAATCCCGCGGCCGGTGAAGGTGACGCGGAGAAGATCCTGAAGCAGATCCGGGTCCAGGAACTTATCAACATGTACCGGGTTCGTGGCCACCTGAACGCGCACCTCGACCCACTGTCGAGCGAACCGCCGGTGCTGCATTCCGAACTGGACCTGGCGACCTACGGTCTGACCATCTGGGACCTTCAGCGGACCTTCGTGGTCGCCGGGCTCGCGGGAAAGCGCGAGGCGACCCTCGAGCAGATCCTGGCGATCCTGCGCGACGCCTATTGTCGCACGATCGGTATCGAGTACGGGCACATCATGGACCCCGAGCAGAAGCGTTGGATCCAAGAGCGCGTCGAAGGCGTCAAGCAGACCATGACCGTCGAGCAACAGCATCGGGTGCTCGAAGCACTCAACGAGGCGGAGGTCTTCGAGAAGTTCCTCCACTCGCGCTACGTGGGTCAAAAGCGATTCGGTCTCGAGGGCGGCGAGTCGACGATCGTCGCGCTTCAGACCATCTTGGACGTCGCGGCCGACGAAGGACTACGCGAGGCCGTCATCGGCATGGCGCACCGCGGCCGGCTCAACGTGCTCGCGAACATTGTCGGCAAGTCCTACAGCGACATCTTCTCGGAGTTCGAGGGTAATCTCGATCCCGAGAGCGTCCAGGGTAGTGGCGACGTGAAGTACCACAAGGGTGCGCGTGGCACGTTCAAGAATCCCCGCGGCGCCGCGATCGAGGTCTCGATGGCGTCGAATCCTTCGCACCTCGAAGCGGTGAGCCCCGTCGTCGAGGGCATCGTGCGCGCCAAGCAAGACCTGGTGATTCGACCCAGCGACGGGACGCAGTGGGACAAGATGGCCGCGGTCTTTCCCTACTTGCCCATCCTCATCCACGGTGACGCCGCGTTCGCGGGGCAAGGTGTGGTCGCCGAGACCCTCAACATGTCACAACTCTCGGGCTATCGCGTCGGGGGAACGATTCACATCGTTATCAACAACCAGGTCGGTTTCACCACTGCCCCAGAATCGGCGCGCACGAGTTACTACCCGACCGACGTCGCCAAGATGATCCAGGCGCCGATCTTTCACGTGAATGGTGACGACCCCGAGGCGTGTGCGCGCGCGGCGCGTCTCGCGTACGACTACCGCGAGACGTTCCATCGCGACGTCGTGCTGGACATCGTGTGCTATCGGCGTTACGGCCATAACGAGGGCGACGACCCGAGCTACACCCAACCCCAGATGTACAAGATCATCGACCAGATGCGTTCGGTTCGAAAGATCTACACCGAGACACTCGTTCGCCGCGGCGATATCTCGATCGAACAGGCCGAGTCAGAACTCGAGCAGTTCAACACGCGCCTCCAGACGGTCCTCGACGAGGTCCGCACCGTGCCCGTGCCGAGCCTCGAGGGAGTGCCGGTCGCCGAGATTCCCGAGGACCTCGCCGCGCCGCCGACGGGCGTGGACCGTACGACGTTGCTCGAGATCGCCCGGGTCACCATGACCGCCCCCGAAGGTTTCACCATCCACCCCAAGCTCGAACGCCAATTCGTCCAGCGCCAAGCGCTCCTCGACGCGGGTGAGGTCGACTGGGCGCTCGGTGAGGCGCTCGCCTTTGGCACGCTCGTCAAGGGTGGCTCCAACGTCCGGCTCATGGGTCAGGACTCACGTCGAGGCACGTTCTCGCACCGCCACGCCGCGTTAATCGACTACGAGAACGGCGCACAGTACGTGCCACTGGCGAATCTCGAGTCGGCGGCGTTCTTCACCGTACGTGACTCGTTCCTCAGTGAATACGCCGCGTTGGGCTTCGACTACGGCTACTCGGTCGAAGCGACCAACACATTGGTCGCTTGGGAGGCGCAGTTCGGCGACTTCGTCAACGGGGCTGAGATCATTATCGACAACTTCCTCGTGGCCGCCGAGGACAAATGGGGCCAGCACGCGAGTCTCACCATGCTGCTGCCGCACGGCTACGAGGGCCAGGGACCCGAGCACTCCAGCGGGCGCATCGAGCGCTTCTTGTCGCTGTGCGCGCGCAACAACATCCGTGTCGCCCAACCTACGACCGCGGCCCAGTACTTCCACTTGCTGCGCAGTCAGGTGTTGCGCGAGAACATCACACCACTGATCGTCTTCACGCCCAAGTCGATGCTGCGAGCAGTCCAGACCCGTTCCCGGCTCGAGGAGTTCGAATCGGGTTCGTTCCAGACCGTCCTCGATGACTCGCTCGAGGACCACGCCACGGTGACTCGCGTAGTGCTGGCGACCGGCAAAATCGCCCACGAGGCCATTGCTCGACGCAACGAGATCAGTGCGCCGGTCGCCGTGGTGCGCGTAGAGCAGCTCTACCCGTGGCCGACCGAGCGCATCGAGGAGATTCTGGGTTCGTATCCCAACGCCGACGAAATCGTATGGCTCCAGGAGGAGCCGGAGAACATGGGCGCCTGGCCGTTCGTGCACCTGCAGATGCACCACCAATTGCGCGAGAAGAAAGTGCGACACGTCGCGCGCGCTGAGTCGGCGAGTCCGGCGACGGGAAGTGGGCTCGTGCACGGCGCCGAACAGGCCGACTTGTTGCAACGGTCGATCGGGTGAGCCCAGCCCGGTCGAGCCGGCTCCACGTCGTCGTCGATGGTTCGAACCTCGCGACCGAAGGTCGAACGGTGCCCAGCCTGGTCCAACTCGACGATGCAGTGCGCTCGTTCATGGAGGAGAATCCCCACACCGAGATCATCGTTGTGGTCGACGCGAGTTTTGAACATCGCGTCGCTTCGAATGAACGAGCTCGCTTCAAGGAGGCCGAACTCGCGGGCGAGATCGTGACGCCGCCGGCCGGGGCTATTGGACGCGGTGATGCGTTCATCTTGAAGATCGCTCAGCGCATTAACGCGGTGGTCTTAAGCAACGACTCGTTCCAGGAGTTCCACGAGGAATATCCGTGGTTGTTCGACGCGAACCGGCTCATCGGTGGCAAACCCGTCAAGGGCGTGGGTTGGGTCTTCACGCCGCGCATCCCAGTACGTGGAGCCAAGTCCGCGCGCGCGGCGAAGAAACTCTCGCTCACCTTGCCCGGCGGTACCAAACCCACCATTGGTACGACGCTGACCCCCGTCAAAGCGGTGAAGGCACCCAAGAAGGTGACCAAGGCAGCCAAGACCACGGCCAAGGTCGCGAAGAAAGTCGCCAAGGTCGCTGAACCAGTCGCGAAGCACGTGGAGGCACCCTCAAAGAAGGCCGCCAAGAAGACCGCCGCGCCAAAGAAGGCGGCCCTGAAGTTGGTCGCCCCGGCGAAGAAGGCGGCCAAGGTTCCCGCGCCGCCGAAGAAGAAGCCCACTGAACCCGCCGTGGCGCTACGTCGAGGGCGTCAACCGGTCAATCCCGAGTCCGACTTCACTTCGTTTAGGAACTCTCACAAGATCGGTTCGAAGCTCGAGGGCGAAGTCACCGCGTTCACCAGTCACGGGGCCGTGATCAAGGTGAAGTTACGCGGCACCAAGTACGTCGAGTGCTACGCACCAACCACGTTGTTGGGCACGCCCGCGCCCGCACGGGCTCGTGACGTGCTCAAGCGCGGCGACCACCGGACGTTCCGACTGATTACGGTGGACAGCGAACGACGAATCGCGGAGTTGGCCCTGGCGTGAGTGAACTGTCTATGAATCCAACCGACTGGTTGCCCCACCGACCACCGTTCTTGCTCGTGGACGTCATGGTGAGCATCGAGCCGGGACTTCGCGCGAGCGGGCAATGGACCTTGAAGGGCGACGAGTGGTTCTTCCCGGGCCACTTTCCTGGTCGTCCCATCACCCCGGGCGTCTTGCTGCTCGAGGCGATCGCCCAGTGTGGCGCCGTGGCGGTGCTGACCGATCCGAAATACACCGG
>JBEKWQ010000045.1:0-9634 GCA_049512875.1 Acidimicrobiales bacterium | reverse complement strand
GTCCCTCGAATAGGGCGTCTTGTGGACGTGTTCGAAGGGCTGCCCGATCGAGCAACTCGCCTCTAGATCCGTTAATCCTCCGTTCGAGGAGGATCTTCAGATCAATCCGAGTGTCCTCACTTCGTCACGCTCGCTGAGTAATTCTTCGGTCGTGACCTTGATGCGGCCCGCCGCGAACTCATTGATCGCGAAGCCTTCCTTCACGCGCCAGCCTCCTCTGCCGTCGGCGCTGACGGGCAGTCCGAAGGTGAGCCCTTCAGGTACGCCGTACTCACCGTTGCTCGTCACGGCGACCGACGCGCAGTCGTCGCTCGCGGTAGCGCTCGTGAGGCTGACGACGGTATCGATGGCGGCGTTCGCCGCCGAAGCGGCCGAGCTCAGTCCTCGAGCCTCGATGATGGCGGCTCCGCGCTTTTGCACTGTGCTGATGAAGTCCCCCTCGAGCCAGGCGTCGTCGCTGATGACGTCAGTCGCCTTCTTGCCCGCAATGGTCGCGTTCGCGAAATCGGGGAACTGCGTCGCAGAGTGGTTGCCCCAGATGGCCACGTTCTTTACGTCCTTCACTGGCGCGCCCGCCTTCTTGGCGAGTTGGGTCTCGGCGCGATTCTGGTCCAAACGCGTCATGGCGAACCAACGATCGCCTGGCACGTCGGGTGCGTTCGAACGAGCGATAAGACAATTCGTGTTGCACGGGTTACCCACCACGAGCACGCGCACGTCACTCGCGGCGTGAGCGGCGATTGCTTGGCCCTGAGGCTTGAAGATTCCACCGTTCACGTTGAGCAAGTCGCCACGCTCCATGCCCGCCTTGCGCGGAATGGAACCGACGAGAAAGGCCCAGTTCGTACCGTCAAAGGCGTGCTTGAGGTCGCTCGTCGCTTCGATGCCGGCGAGCAACGGGAAAGCGCAGTCGTCAAGCTCCATCACCACGCCCGCGAGCGACTTCATCGCGGGTTCAATCTCGAGTAGTCGCAGGACGACCGGCGTATCGAGTCCGAGAAGTTGTCCCGACGCGATGCGAAACAGCAGTTGGTAACCAATCTGACCGGCGGCGCCGGTGACGGTGACGTTCACGGGGGTAGTCATGATGCTCCTTGTTGGTTCTTACAGTTGATCGACGATGGCCGAGGCGAACTCCGAGCACTTCACCTCGGTGGCGCCCTCCATCAAGCGTGCGAACTCGTAGGCGCCGACTTTGTTCGCGATGGTTGCCACCATAGCGCGCACGCGGCCGTCGGCCGCGTTGGTCCCTCCGAGGTGCTCGAACATCAACACCCCCGAGAGCAGCACCGAACCGGGGTTCACCTTGTCCTGGCCGGCGTACTTGGGCGCCGTGCCGTGGGTCGCTTCGAAGATGCCGTGGCCCGAGACGTAGTTGATGTTCGCCCCGGGGGCGATACCAATACCACCAACCTGGGCCGCCAGGGCGTCCGAGAGGTAGTCGCCGTTGAGGTTCATGGTCGCGATCACCGAGAACTCCGAAGGACGGGTCAGTACCTGTTGGAGTGTGATGTCGGCGATCGAGTCCTTCACGAGCAACTTCGAACCGGGCTGACCGCCGCAGTCATTCCATCCCACGGCGACGTCGGCGAACTCGTTGCGAACGAGCTCGTAACCCCATTTCATGAACGCGCCCTCGGTGTACTTCATTATGTTGCCCTTGTGCACGAGGTTGACCGATTCGCGCTTGTGATCCAGCGCGTACTTGATCGCGGCACGGATGAGCCGCTCGGAGCCGAACTTGGAGATCGGCTTGATACCGAGGCCACTCATCTCGTGAATGTCCCATCCGTAGCTCTCCTTTAAGAACGCCCGTAGCTTGTCCGCCTCGGCGCTGCCCGCTTCGAGCTCGTAGCCCGCGTAGACGTCCTCGGTGTTCTCGCGAAAGATCACCATGTCCACGAGTTCGGGGTGCTTGACCGGCGAGGGCACCCCCTGGAACCAGCGAACCGGACGAAGACAGACGTAAAGGTCAAGGATCTGTCGAAGCGCGACGTTAAGCGACCGGAACCCGCCGCCGATGGGCGTCGTGAGTGGTCCCTTGATGCCAATCAGGTACTCGCGAAAATCGACGATCGTCTGCTCGGGCAGCCAGTCACCGGTCTCGTTGAAGGCCTTCTCGCCCGCGAGAACCTCTTTCCATTCAATGGTCTTGCCGTGCTTCTTCGCCGCCGCGTCGAGCACCAGTTTTGACGCGGGCCAGATGTCGACGCCGATGCCGTCGCCTTCGATGAAGGGGATAATGGGGTTGTCGGGGACGTTCAGGACGCCAGCGGCGTCCATAGTGATTTTCTCAGCCATGCGCTCATCCTACGGCGAAATCAAGGGGCCCTCGTGGGGCCAAAGTCCCATCACGGTGACGTCAGTGTGACAGTGAGGCGTAGATTTCGCGCGTGGCGGTCGAACGATTGAGAGTGAAGAAATGCAATCCCGGCGCGCGCGCGTCGAGCAATTGTTCGCACAGTTCGACCGCGGCACTGATTCCCTCGGCGCGTACGGCCTTGGGTCCCCCGCGGCCATCAGCTGCCACGAGACGCGCCACCAGCTGCTGGGGAACCCGTGCTCCCATGGTGGTCATGTGTTCGATACCGCGCAGCGTCGTCACCGGCATGATGCCCGGCAACACGGGTTTGGTGACGCCGAGTGCGCCGAGTTCCTCGACCAGACGTGCCCACTCCTCGAACAGAAAGAAGAACTGGGTCACCGCAAAGTCCGCCAGGGCGAGCTTCTGAGCGAGGTAGTACCGGTCGGTCGCCACGTCCGACGAACGCGGATGGCCGAGCGGATGAGCGGCGACGCCGATCGAGAAATCACCCGTTTCTCGAGCGAGCTCGACGAGGTCCATGGCGTGGGCGAACTCGCTCGCGACCAATTTGGGGTCCTTGGGTACGTCGCCGCCGAGCGCCATGACGTTGAGCACCCCGGCGTCCAAGTAGTTCTTTAGGATGTCTCGCATCTCGGCGCGCGAATGGCCGACGCAGATCAAGTGCGCCATCGCGGTGAGCCCGCCGCCCCGCTGGATCTGGGTCACCAGGTCGAAGGTTCGTTGACGCGACTCACGACCTCCCCGGTAGGTCACCGAGACGAAGGAGGGGTGAAGCGGCTCGAGGTCCGCGAGGGTTCTTTCGAGTACCGTGCTTTCCTCGTCGGACTTAGGTGGAAAGAACTCGAAGGAGTGGGTCGTGCCGCCCCGAAGCAATTCGTCGATTCGCACGAAGCTAGTGCACCCGTCCGAAATCATCCTCGAGGCGCACGATGTCGTCTTCGCCGAAATACGTCCCGTGCTGGACCTCGATGAAGACCACCGGCTTGGTGCCCTTATTCTCACAACGGTGCGCCTGACCGATCTCGATGTCGATGCTCTGGCCGGGACCGAGTTCGTACTCCTTGCCGTCCAGCACCACCGTCGCGTTTCCGTCGACGATGAACCAGTGTTCGGCGCGCTTCGCGTGCGTCTGGTAACTCAGACGCTTTCCCGGTAAGACGACGATGCGCTTGACCTTGTGGTCGAACATCTCGTCGTCGAGCACCGTGAAACTACCCCATGGGCGCTCGTCGTACTCTCGCCCTCTAGCATCTTTGGTCGTCATCGCACCTTCTCTGCCGCCACTACGGCGTTACGTAACAGCATTGCACGGGTCATCGGTCCCACGCCACCGAGGCGCGGCGTTACCCAACTCGCGACCTCGCTGACGTCGTCAGCCACGTCACTGAGCAACCTTCGACCAACGAACGTCGTGCCCGCGCCCACGACGGCGGCGCCGGGTTTGACCATGTCGCGAGTGACGATCCCGGCCCGGCCGGCGGCGGCGACGATGACGTCGGCGCTGCGCACGATTGTCTGCATGTCCTCGACGCCGGTGTGCACGACACTCACCGCGGCGTTGCAATGAGGGCGGCGAAGGGCGAGGAGCAAGGCCAGCGGCCGACCAATCGTGATACCGCGTCCAATGATCACGACGTGTTTGCCCTCGACGGGCACTTGGTACGAGGCGAGCAATTCGACGATGCCCGCGGGAGTACACGGCAACGGACCCGGGGATCCCATCACGAGGCGGCCGAGATTCGTCGGGTGCAGTCCGTCAACGTCCTTTTCGGGCGATACCCGCAACAACACCTCTTGCTCGTTGATACCCTCGGGCAGCGGGAGCTGCACGAGGATCGAATGAACGTTCGAGTCCTCGTTGAATCGGTCGATGACGGCTTCGATCTCGCCTTGGGTCACGTCGCCGGGTAAGTGCACGTCAAAGGACCGGATCCCAATCTGCGCGCATTCTTCGATCTTCATCGCGACGTAACGCGCGCTCGAGACGTCCTCACCCACGAGGATCGTGCCGAGACCAGGTGTGCGACCGGACGCGATGAGGCGTTGGGCTCGATCGGCGAGCTCCATCTTGATGCGAGCGGCGACGGGTTCACCGTCGAGCAGTTGTGCGGTCACGGGGCTCCTAATGACGAAAGTGACGCTCACCAGTGAGCATCATCACGATACCGGCCGCGTCAGCGGCCTCGATGACCTCGTTGTCGCGCACCGATCCACCCGGTTGGACGACCGCCGTCACACCGGCACCGGTAAGTGATTCGAGTCCGTCGGCGAAAGGAAAGAACGCGTCAGAGGCGGCCGCGCTGCCGCGAGCGAACTCGCCAGCCTTCTGAACGGCGATATTGGCGGAGACGACGCGCGACTGTTGGCCCGCCCCGATGCCCACCGCCACGCCGTCTCGCGCGAGGACGATCGCGTTGGACGTCGTGCGCGCACAGACTCGCCAGGCGACACTCAGGTCTTCGAGCTGTTGGGCGGTGGGCTGTTTCTTGGTGACACAACGCCACTCACTGATCGGCACGAGAAGTTCATCGGCGTTCTGCACGAGGGCAGTGTCACCGAAGGTCCGCACCGAGAGTCCGAGCGGTTCGGGTGCGGGGGCACTCAAGAGCCGCGTGGCCTTGCGACGTTTGACGAGGATCGCGACGGCCTCCTCGTCAAAGGACGAAGCGATGATGACGTCGGCCTGGGGTCCCTCAGCGATCAAGGACGCGAGACGCGCGTCCAGGACACCGTCGACGGCGACGATTCCCCCAAAGGCGCTCTGGGGGTCGGCCCGCAGAGCCTTGTCGAACGCGTCGGCGAGCGAGGTGCCGAGTGCGGCTCCCGAGGCGTTGGCGTGCTTGATGATCGCCACCGCCTTCTTCTCGGGTGCGTCGAGGCGAAGCTCGTGCACGAGTCGCCAGGCGGCGTCGGCGTCAAAGAGGTTGAGGTAGGACAGGGCCGTTCCCGCGTGTTGGACCACGCCATCCCACCAGGGAGTCGTACCAATGAATCGGTAACGCGCACCCACCTGGTGGGGATTCTCGCCATAACGCGTCAGCGCCACGCGTTCAAGACTCAGGTGCAGCGTCGGTGCCAAATGCGCGGCAGCGCCCGTGGGTGCCTCGCCGATCTCACCACCCTCGTCGAACCACCGCACTATCTGGGCGTCATAATTCGCGGTGTGCGCGAAGGCCGCGCGCGCGAAGGCGTGCCGAGTCGAATCGGCGATCGCACCGTGTTGGCCCAGTTCATCGAGCACGGCGCCGTACTGCTCCGGGCTCGTCACCACCGTGACGTAGCGATGATTCTTCGCGGCGGCGCGCACCATCGAGGGACCACCGATGTCGATGAGCTCGATCGAGGGATTTGAGGAGAACGGATAGAGGTTGCTCACCACGATGTCGATGAGCGTGATCTCGTGAGCCCCGAGCGCCGCCAGGTGTTCGGGGATGGATCGGTCGGCGAGGATGCCTGCGTGAATCCTCGGGTGAAGGGTCTTCACCCGTCCGTCGAGCATCTCGGGAAAGCCGGTCACCTCGGCCACGTCCAAGTGGGCAACGCCCGCTTCACTGAGTACTGCCGCGGTACCGCCTGAAGCGACCAGTTCCACGCCGAGGGCCTCGAGTCCCTTCGCGAACTCGACGAGCCCGGTCTTGTCATAGACACTCAACAACGCCCGCATTCAACTCCCCTCTATCGTGCCCGCGACCGAAACTGGTTCAAAACCCTCCTCGAGTGACGCCATAACCCTACCGACCACTCGCGGATACAGCCGCCGCTCGACTTGCTTGATCCGTTCGTGCAACGTCTCTTCGGTGTCGCTGGCGAGCACCGCGACCCGCGCCTGGGCGAGGATCGGTCCGTCGTCGAGCTCGAGCGTCGCCACGTGCACCGTGCAGCCGGTCTCACTGACACCCGCCTCGAGCGCCGCGCGCACGGCGTGCCAGCCCTTAAAGGCGGGCAAGAGGCTCGGGTGCGTGTTGAGCACCCGACCCGGGTAGGCCGCGTGAAAACTGCCGGTGACGATGGTGCCAAAGCCCGCCATCGCGACGAGGTCAATGTGGTGGCGTGCGAGCACTCTCGCCAGTTCGACGCTGTAGGCCTCACGATCGAAGTCCTGGGTGAACCCACCGTAGAGCGCGCGGTCGATCAACACCGCCTTCACGCCCGCGCCGCTCGCCACCTCGAGCGCTCGACACGGGCGATCCGACGCCACGAGAGCCACGGACACGCCGGCTTCGAGCATCGCTTCAAGGATGGTGCCTGATCCCGAGACCAGCACACAGAGGCGGACCGGGGCCAATTGGCTACAGGGCCTTCACGATCTCGACCATCTTCTCTCCGGCCTCGGTGGGATTCAGACAGACGTGCACGCCCGCTTGGGCCAGTGCGTCCATCTTGGCCTGCGCGGTGCCCTTCGAACCCGAGATGATCGCGCCGGCGTGGCCCATCTTTCTTCCCGGTGGCGCGGTCACGCCCGCGACGTAGGAGACCACGGGCTTGGTCATGTTCAACTTGATCCACTCCGCGGCGCGCTCCTCCTCCGAGCCACCGATCTCGCCGATCATCATGACTGCCTTGGTCTCGGGATCGTCTTGGAACGCCCGAAGACAATCGATGAAGTTCGTGCCCGGGACCGGGTCACCACCGATGCCCACGCACGTGGTCTGTCCGATGCCCTTCTGACTGAGCTCGTGCAGCGCCTGATAGGTGAGCGTGCCCGAACGCGACACGATCCCGACCGGTCCTCCCGCGAGCGCGATGTCGCCCGAGGTGATACCGATGTTGCACTTACCGGGGCTGATGATGCCCGGGCAGTTCGGTCCGAGTAGTCGCACGCCCGGAAACTCCTCGACGAGACGGTTGTAGGTAATGGCCTCGTCGTGGGCGGGGATGCCTTCGGTGATACAGACAATGAAGGTGATGCCACCCTGCGCGGCCTCGAGGATCGCGGCGGTGGCGAACTTGGGCGGTACGACCACGAATGACGCAGTCGCGCCCGTCGCGTCGACGGCTTCCTTCACGGAATTGAACACCGGCACGCCGTCGACGTCGGTGCCACCCTTACCCGGGGTGACGCCACCGACGACCTTGGTGCCGTAGTCACGATTGCGTAGTCCGTGGAACCGGCCCTGTCCTCCGGTGAGTCCTTGGACGATCACCTTGGTGTTTTCATCTACGAAGATGCTCATTGATCGTCCTTAGGCGTTCGCGAAGGCCACGGCCCGACGGGCGGCGTCCAACATGGTCGGTTCCATCATTAACTTGTCGTTGAGGTGAGGCGCGAGGATGTCGCGCCCCTCGACGGCGTTCGTCCCGTCAAGGCGCAGCACGACCGGTGACGTGATCGAGACCCTCCCGAGTGCTTCGAGGACACCCTTGGCGACCTCGTCGACCAACGTGATGCCGCCGAAGATGTTCACGAAGATGACTTTCACCTTCGGGTCCGAGTTGATCACCTCCATCGCCGAGGCCATCACGTCGGCGTTCGCTCCACCACCGATGTCCAGAAAGTTCGCCGCGGTGCCACCCACTTGGTTCACGACGTCAAGAGTGGACATCGCGAGGCCCGCGCCGTTGGCGATGATCCCGACGGTGCCGTCGAGTCCGATGTAGTTGAGGCCCTTCTCCTTGGCCATCTTCTCTCTCGGGTCATCGGTCTCGGTCGCACGAAACTCTTCCCACTCGGGGTGCCGGAACGACGCGTTCTCGTCGAGGGTCACCTTGGCGTCGAGCGCGTGCACGGTGCCCTCTGGCGTGAGGATGAGCGGGTTGATCTCGGCGAGGTCACAGTCGCCCGTCGCGTAGCAGTCGTAGAGCTTGACCAACAGTTCGGCCGCTTGTTCTCGGGCCGGCTGGTCCAACTCGGCTTCGTCGACCCAGCGACGAGCGGTCGCCAGGTCCAGACCACGCACCGGATCAATGGACAAGAACGCAATGGCGTCGGGATTCTCCTCGGCGACGACCTCAATCTCCACGCCGCCCTGGGCGCTCAACATTCCCAGGTGCACCTTGTTGGGTCGGTCCAACGTGAACGACGCGTAGTACTCCTTGGCGATGTCACTCGATCTCTCGATCCAGAGGCGACGCACGACGTGGCCCTTGATGTCAAGACCGAGGATGTTGCCCGCGTGCAGGCGCACCTCGTCGGCGTCATTCGCGAGCTTCACGCCACCCGCCTTGCCGCGACCGCCCACCTTCACCTGGGCCTTCACGACCACGGGATAGCCCACGCGATTCGCGACCTCAAGGGCCTGGTCCACCGTGTCGGCGATGTCGCCGGGTGAGACCGCGATGCCAAAGCGAGAGAAGTACTGCTTTCCTTGATACTCAAAGAGATCCATTCACTTCCACTTTCATTGTCGTGCCGAGCCGGCGCTGATTACTGAAGTACTTCGCGAGAATCGAGGGCGGATTCGAGCCACGAACCAATCTCGTCGAGCGAGGCGCCCGGCGTAAAGACGCGCGCGACACCAGCCGCCTCGAGTGTTTCAATGTCCGCGTCGGGGATGATGCCGCCCACGAGAAGTAGGACGTCGTCACGTCCCGCCTTTTTCAAGAGTTCGACGATGCGCGGCACCAACACGTTATGCGCGCCCGAGAGCAGGGATAGTCCGAGTGCGTCGGCGTCTTCTTGGATCACGGCCTGGACGATCTGTTCGGGCGTCTGGTGCAGGCCCGTGTAGACGACCTCGAACCCGGCGTCACGCAGGGTTCGCGCAATCACTTTCGCGCCGCGATCGTGGCCGTCGAGGCCCGGTTTCGCTACGACGACTCGATACGTACGCTCCATCGCAGTTCAGCATAGGTCGAGCCGAAAGACCCCTTCTTCAGACTGGTTCGAGTTGCCGAGAGTAGCGTTGTTGGTCGTGAGCACAATGTCGGCCCCCACCCGAGGAACCGCTCGCGCCCTGCTTTCGGCGATGCGCCCTCGCCAGTGGGTCAAGAACGGCTTGATCACCGTGGCCCCCGGCGCGGCGGGGGTGCTGAGCCACGACAACATCATCGGCCACGTGATCGTCGCCTTCGTCGCGTTCTGCGCGGTCTCCTCCGCGATGTACCTCCTAAACGACTTACGCGACCTCGAGGCCGACAAGTTCCACCCCACCAAGCAGCACCGGGCGATCGCCTCGGGTCAACTGAAGCCCCGCCTCGCCGTGGGCGCACTCGTGGTCCTGTTGCTCATCGGGTTTTCCCTGCCCTTCAGCATTCAGCGGCCTGGTGGTCTCCTGCTGATCCTCGGCATCTACGTCGCGATATCGGTGCTCTATTCGCTCTGGGTGAAGGATATTGCCATCATCGAACTCGTCTCGGTCGCCAGTGGAT
>JBEKWQ010000044.1:0-9650 GCA_049512875.1 Acidimicrobiales bacterium | reverse complement strand
GACCACCCCCGCGGTCTCAGCGCGCAACACCGTAGGCCCGAGACTGAGTCGACGGCGGGCCGGGGACCATTCCTGTGGTGCCCAACCACCTTCGGGCCCGATGGCGACTGCGCGCACGCCGCGCCAATCGGGTTCGCCGCTGAAGTCGGCGACCGACACGTCATCGGGCACGTCGCTGACGCGCACCGGCTCTTCGACGCGCACGCCGTAGGTGCGCCGGCTCTGGGCGCCGCTCTCACGCGCGACGCGCCGCCAGCGACCGAGGATCTTCTCGCGCGCCTCGCCCTTGAACTTGACGACCAGGTGTTCGCTCACGAGCGGCACGATTCGACTGATGCCCAGTTCGGTCGCCTTGGCGACGGCCCACTCGCTACGGTCTCCCTTGAGCGGCGCCAGATACAGGGTCGTCGACGGCGCGCGCGAGTCCAGGCGAACGGGACTCACCCGGCCGAGCCCGCGCTCGAGTACCTCAGAGATCGCCCAGGAACCGTTGTCGTCGGTCACGACGACCTCTTCGCCGACCTTGGCCCGCAGCACCGTGCGCAGGTGGTGCTCGTCGGGTGCGGCGAGCACGGGCGCCTCGAGGTCCACCACGCTGAACTGGGCCAGCGCCGCCACCCGGCGCGGCCACTCGAGGTGGCTCACCGTTTGGCACCGCGCTTGCGCGAGAACAGACCACCGGTCTCCTCGTTGATCTTCTCGCCTCGGTGCTCGGCCAGCTGACGGAGCAGGTCCCGCGACGTGTCGTCGAGGTCGGTCGGCACGTCGACGACCAGGTGCACGAAGAGGTCGCCGCGACCACGACCGTGCAGATGTTCGACGCCCTCGTGCTTGAGCCGGTGCACGGTCCCATTCGCACTGCCCGGCGCGACGTCGATGCTCGTGGTCGCTCGCAACGTCGGCACCTCGATGTTCGCGCCGAGCGCGGCCTGGGCGAAAGAGACGTGCGCCTCGTGGTGCAGGTCGTCGCCGTGACGTTCGAAGCGGGGGTCGGGTTCGACGCGCAGGTGCACGAAGAGACGACCGTTCGGACCACCGCGCAGACCCGCGGGACCACGGTCCGCGAGGCGCATGGTCGAGCCGTCCTCGACGCCCGCGGGGATCTGGATCGTGAGGGTGGACGAGGCGTTCTTTCGCCCCTCGCCGCGACACTCGGGACACGGCGACTCGATGCGCGAGCCCATGCCGTTGCACCTCGAACACGGCGTGGAGGTGACCATCTGGCCGAGGATCGAGTTACGGACCCGTCGCACCTCACCCAGTCCCGCGCACTCGACGCAGGTGACCGGCGAGGTACCTGGCGCGCAACCCGACCCGTCACACGTCGCGCATCGCTGCGCGAGGGTGACGTTGATCTCGTGGGTGGCCCCGAAGGCCGCCTCGTCCAAGGTGATATCCACCGACATTTCGGCGTCGGGCCCGGGCTGGGGTCCGCGCCGCTGCGAGGGGCGCTGACCCATGCCGCCAAAGAACATGTCGAAGATGTCCTGGACCGAACCCGCGCCAAAGGGGTTGCCCGCGTTGGCGTCCGAGCCGAACCGGTCGTAGTTGGCGCGCCGCTCGGGGTCCGAGAGGATCTCGTAGGCCTGGCTCACCTCTTTGAAGCGCGCTTCGGCCGCCGGGTCGCCGGGATTGGCGTCGGGGTGGTACTGGCGCGCGAGGCGCCGGTAGGCCTTCTTCAAGTCCTCGGGCGACACGTTGGCGTCGACCTCGAGGACCTCGTAGAGATCAGGATTAGCCAAGAGCGTCCTCCCCGTCGAGGTGACGAGTGAGTTGTTGGGAGACCATGGCGGCCGCCGCGAGCGCCTCGGGGTACTTCATGCGCGTGGGACCGAGCAGTCCCACCGCACCGGCCGGTTCGCCGTCGATGGTCACCGGCGCCACGATGACCGCGCACGAGGACAGTGCCTCGTAGCCGTGCTCGGAACCAATCGCGACCGAGAGACCTTGTTCGAGGATGTCCTGGATGAGGGTGACCACCAGCAACTCCTGTTCGAGGATGCTGAGGACCGTGCGCACGGTCTCGACGCCGTCGAACACCTCGGCGACCCGCGAGGAGCCACCGATGAAGACCTGTTCGCCGTCGGTCGTGGGGGCCTGCGCGTGCAGGACGCTCACCGCGTCGCGCACGAGCGTGGCGACGCCGTCGGTGCGCGAGGGTACCTGCACCCTGGTCTCGAGGGTCGTGGTGAGCAGTAACGCGTTCAACTGGCGCGAGGCCTCGGTGACCTCTTCGAAGCTCGCGTCGAAACCACTCACGATGGAGTGTTTGATCACCGAGCCGTCGGAGAACACGGCGACCAGGACCTGGTGGCGAGCGTCGAGGCTCACCAGTTGCACGCTCAGAATCGACGCGTGCGTGTGCCCGGCGCCCACGACGACCGAGGTGTAGTTCGTCAGGCGACTGAGCAGCGAGGACGTCTGCTGCAAGACGTCCTCGACCTCGCCACGGACGTTGGCGAAGAAGTCCTGGACCTCGTGCTGCTGGGCACTACTCATGACCCCGGACTTCAGGTGGTCGACGAAGTAGCGATATCCCTTGTCGGTCGGTACGCGCCCGGCCGAGGTGTGCGGTTGGGCGAGGTAGCCCTCGCGCTCGAGCGCGACCATCTCCGAGCGCACCGTGGCGGGCGAGACCCCGAGGTCGGCACTGTGGGCGACCGACGAGGAGCCGACGGGCTGGGCGGTGTCGATGTGCTCGGCCACGACCGCCTCGAGGATGGTGGCCTTTCGTGCGTCGAGGTCGCTCGCGTTCGTACTGGTCGTCACGGGGCGTCGGGCCACGGTCCCTCCTTGCTAGCACTCAATTGTACCGAGTGCTAACCCGTTTCCGTACTGGCCACCGCTGCCTAGTGTGAGCACGTGACCGATGATTTTGACGCCGCGGCCTACTACCTCCTCTCGCTGTCGCCCGAGGACCGAGACCGACTGCCGTATTACTCGGCGCTGGTCGACGCCCTCGCCGAGTCCCCGGTCGCGCGCCAACTCCTCGGCGAAGCACGCCCCGAGCAGCGAAACCCCATGCTCGTGCTCGCGGCGCTGCACTATCACGCACTCACCGGGGACCAAGAACTCGGCCCGCTCTACGCCGACCTGACCAAGGAATCGCCGCGCGAGTTCGCCTCGTTGGTGGTCGGCGCACTCGAGCGGCGCCCCGATCTCGTGCGCGACCAACTGCACCGCTCGACCCAAACCAACGAGCCCGGGCGCAGCGCGATCCTCGCGACGATACTCGCCGAGTTGAACGCACGCGCGATCACTGACGTGCACCTGATCGACGTGGGCACGTCGATGGGACTCAACCTGTACCCGGACTTCTACCGGATCAACGACGACGGCCCGAGTGGCGTGTCCTTGGCGACGGAGTTCCTCGACTCGAGCGAGGTGACGTCACCCATGGCGCGCATCCATCAGCGCGTCGGCATCGACCTCTACCCGCTCGACCCGGCCAATCCCGAGGACGTGCTGTGGCTGCGGGCCTGTCTCTGGCCCGAGCAACCGGAGCGTGCGGCGCGTCTGGACGACGTGCTGAAAGAAATGGTCCGGTGGCCCCGTGCGACGAGACTGCGCGGGTCAGCGCTCGAGCGAATCGACGAAGCGCTCGACTTGTGCACGCCCGACGCGGTGCCGTTGATCTTTCACTCGTGGGTGGCGGCCTACTTCTCCTCCGAGGACCAGGCGCGCTGGCGCGAGAAGATCATGAACCACGTGCGCAGCCGCGCGATGTGGATCTACCTCGAACATCCTTGGGCCGTGAAGGGGCTGGAGCCACCCGCCGCCGCGGATGCACCACGGGCGGGCGCCGCGCAGATAGTCGTCTGCGAGGTGGGTGCCGAGCCCGCCCACTGGGGTTGGGCCCACCCGCACGGGCGCTGGGTCTCCCTCTCACCTCCTCCGCCCCAACCTGTTTGACTCGTACGTATCGTGCGCGGTCTTCGTCGCCGGCACCGACCCGTTCTCGTGGGTGCCGTCCTTCGACGCCCGTCGACCGGCGCGACCGGCGTTCACGTGATCGAAGAGTGCGCCTCACGACGGACACGAGGACCTGCTCCCAGTGCATCGCCGGCGCCGCGGGCGATTGGACATCGACGTGCTAATTGCCCACAACGACGGTAGTTTCGAGACGTGCAAGAGCCCGACCGACACGAGCCACCCAACGCCGGCGGCGAACGAGAACTGCTCGAGACCTTCCTCGACTACTACCGCGGCACGCTGCTCGTCAAGTGCGCCGGACTGAACGAGGAGCAGCTTCGCGTGCGCGCGTGTGAACCCTCGACGCTCACGTTGCTCGGTCTCGTGCGACACATGACCAACGTCGAGCAGAACTGGTTCCAGTGGACGTTCCTGGGCCGTGAGGTGGACTTCGTCTACCACGGGGCGCGCGACCGCGAGCGCGAGTTCCACGATCTCGACAGCGCCTCGAGCGACCAGGTCGAGCGCGACTTCCTCGCGGTCTGTGAACAGTCTCGAGCCATTGGTGCGGCGCACGACCTCGACGAGTTCGAACGGCGTTGCACGAACGAGTGGCGCGTCAACCTGCGTTGGATCTACGTGCACCTGATCGAGGAGTACGCACGGCACTGCGGACACGCGGACCTGCTGCGCGAACGCGTCGACGGGGTCACCGGCGACTAAGTGTCCTCGAGCTTGAGCGCCGCGACGAACGCCTCCTGGGGCACCTCGACGCGCCCGAGATTCTTCATGCGCTTCTTTCCTTCCTTCTGCTTCTCGAGCAGTTTGCGTTTGCGCGTGATGTCGCCGCCGTAGCACTTGGCGAGCACGTCCTTCCTACGAGCCTTGACGGTCTCGCGGGCGATGACCCTTCCACCCACGGCCGCCTGGATCGGGACGTCGAACATCTGTCGCGGGATGAGTTGCTTGAGTCGTTCGGCCATCCGTCGCCCGTAGAAGTCGGCGTTGGAACGGTGCACGATCGTCGAGAACGCGTCCACGGGTTCGTGGTTGATGAGCAAGTCCACGCGCACCAGATTGGAGGTGATGTAGCCGCTCTGCTCGTAGTCGAGGCTCGCGTAGCCCTTCGTGCGACTCTTCAGGGCGTCAAAGAAGTCGATCACGACCTCGGCGAGGGGAATCGTGTAGCGAAGCTCGACTCGTTCGGTCGACAGGTAGTCCATCTTGATCATCTCGCCACGCCGGGTCTGACAAAGGTCCATGACGGTGCCCAGGTACTCCGCCGGGGTGAGGATCGAGATGTGCAACATCGGCTCGTCAATGTGATCAAGACGGCTCGGGTCGGGTAGGTCGGTCGGATTGTCGATCTTGACCTCGGTGCCGTCGGTCAGGTACGCGCGGTACACCACCGACGGTGCGGTCGCGATGATGTCCAGGTTGAACTCGCGTTCGAGCCGCTCGCGCACGATCTCCATGTGCAAGAGCCCGAGGAAGCCGCACCGGAACCCAAAGCCCAGCGCGTGACTCGATTCGGGCTCGTAGGTGATCGAGGCGTCGTTGAGTTTCAGTTTGTCCAGGGCGTCGCGAAGGTCGGGCAGGTCATCGCCGTCGATGGGATAGATCCCACAGAACACCATGGGCTTGGGGTCCTGGTAGCCGTCCAGGGCGTGGGCGGCGGGGCGTTGGGCCTCGGTGATGGTCTCGCCCGAACGAGCGCCGCCGACGTCCTTGATACCCGCGACGATGAAACCCACTTCGCCGGGACCGAGTTGCGTGACGCCAATCATGTCCGGGGTGCGGATGCCGATCTCTTCGATGTCGTGGTTCTCGCCCGCTTGCATCATGCGAATCTTCGCGTGCGAGTGCAACGTGCCCTCTTTGACGCGGATCGAACTGATGACGCCGCGGTACTGGTCGTAGTAGGAGTCGAAAATGAGCGCGCGCAGTGGCGCGTTCGCGTCGCCCGTCGGCGCGGGAATGCGCTCGATCACCGCCTGGAGAAGTTCGGGGACACCCTCGCCGGTCTTGGCGGAGATCGACAGGACCTCACTGGCGGCCAGTCCCAGCACGCGTTCAAGTTCCTCCTTGCAGCGCTCGGGGTCGGCGGCGGGCAGGTCGATCTTGTTGAGCACCGCCACGATCTCGAGGTTGTGTTCAATGGCCTGGTAACAGTTGGCCAGGGTCTGCGCTTGGATGCCCTGGCTCGCGTCCACGAGCAGCAACGCCCCTTCGCAGGCCGCCAAGGACCGCGAGACTTCGTAGCCGAAGTCCACGTGTCCCGGCGTGTCGATCAGCTGCAGGATGTGACCGTCGTACTCGACGCGCACGTTCTGGGCCTTGATGGTGATGCCCCGCTCTCGTTCGATGTCCATCGAGTCGAGGTACTGGGCGCGCATGAGCCGTGGGTCCACGGCGCCGGTGATCTCGAGGATCCGGTCCGACAGGGTCGACTTGCCGTGATCGACGTGCGAAATGATGGAAAAATTCCGAATTTTCCCTGGTTCGACGCTGAGGGTAGGAGTAGCCACGGTGTAGAAAGGCTACCCGGGGTCGCTGTCGTCTCGGCGCGTGGGAGGTGTTTCAGCGTGCCTGCTAGCCTTATTCAGCCCGCGGAGCGTTTCCGCGACGAATCTCGAGGTCTTTCGTGGCAAACATCAAGAGCCAGATCAAGCGCAACAAGCAGAGCGCGGTCGCGCGCGAGCGCAACAAGGCGGTCAAGTCCGAGGTGCGCACGCGCACCAAGAACGCCGTCGCCGCCGTGGGCACCGAGAATGAAGAGACCACCCTGCGCGCCGCGATCAAGCGAATCGACAAGGCCGCCGCCAAGGGCGTCATCCACAAGAACCAGGCCGCCAACAAGAAGAGCGGCCTCATGCACCGCATCGCCTCGCTGCGCAACGAAGCCTAAGAAAGCTCCATTGCCCGACTCTCGGGCAAGCGCACGAGCAGGAGCAACGCCGGTAGCAATGGTAGGAACGTCACCAGCGCCGCGACCCGCAGTCCCGACGAGCTCGAGGTGTGCACCGCGTCGCCCACCCACGCGAACAGGGCCAGGCCCCCGATCGCCCCGAGCACGCCCGTCACGGTGATCCACCCAGCCGCGGTCGCGCGGAACCGGTGCGCGAAAATCTCGGTACTGATCGCGGTCACCGCGGGCGAGAGCAGTCCGCCGGCGCCAACGCCCAGGATGTAGCCAAGGATGAACGGCGTCTTTCCCCCGCCGTAGGCGAGCGTGGAGGCGAGCGCGGTCATCACGACCCCGATCGCCACGGTCCAGCGCCGTCCGAGCGTGCGCGCGAAGCGCCGGCTCGCGACGAGCCCGACCAGCCCCGCGACCCCGCTCAGGACGACGACCTCGGACACGCTCGACGGGCGCATCTTGAGGATGCCTTCGGCGTAGACGAACGTGAAGCCACCGGCGGGACCGGTGATGACGCCGATCACGAAGGCGAGCGAGCAGACGATCGCGAGTCGCGACCGGGCGTCACGCGGAATGACGCCCAGGTGCGCCAAGGTCGTCTCCCCGGGCTTCCTCACCGGTTCGGGGATACGGTGCACCAGCGGTACCACGAGCCCCGCGGGCACGAGGGCGATCGCAAACAACCACCGGAACGAGTCGGGTCCGCGAATGATGCCGTGCACCACCGCCGAGAGTCCCGAGCCGATGCCGAGTCCCGCGGCCATGATCGCGACGCGCTGAATTCGCAGTTGCACACTCGCAAACTCAACCGTGATGATCTGGACCAAGGTGTTGGCCACCGAGAGCATGGGCCGCGCCAAGGCGAAGCAGAGCACGAAGATCCAGTAGCTCGGACTCAGTGACGCGAGTGCGGTGATGAGTAGGCCCCCGAAGAGCGTCGCGCGCAGCACCCGCACGCGACCCCACCGATCAGCGAGTGACGCGAGGGGCAAGGCCGCCAGCGACGACAGCCGGTAGGCGGCGAGTCCGAGTCCGAGCGCCGAACCCGAGAGCCCAACGACGCTCTGGATCGTGTTGGACTGGGTCAGGTGTCCGAAATGGCGCGCCACGTCGTTGAGCGAGGTGGTCGCGCCGAACTCGGCGAAACCAGCCGTGAGCGTGGCGAGAAAGAGGATCCACATCACGTGGTGCGCCCGGCGCGTCGGCGTCGCAAGGTCCTCAGCCACGCAACCCCTTACGCTTCACGTCGTCAGGCGACTCGGGGCCTCGTCCACGTGCACCTCGCATGGTCTTAGAGGCGATCGACGAGGTGATACAGGGTTTCGGTCACGTCCTCGAAGTTCTCGTCTGGACCAAAGCTGACTGGTGCGCCGATCCTCACCGTGACGCGACTGTGTTTCTTGGGCCACTTGGAGTGCAACGGCACGGTGCCGGTCAGGCCGATGGTCTTGACGGGCACGACGGGCACCCCGAGACTCACCGCCAACAGTCCGATTCCCGACTTGAAAGGTCGCAACTGTCCCGAGTTGTCGATCCGGCCCTCGGGGGCGATGAGCACGTTCCATCCTCGGTCGATCATCAATCCCACGTTCTCGAGACTCGCCAAGTACGGTTCGCTTCTCGCGAAACTGAAACCGGCGAAACACCAGCGGATGAGAAGGGCCAACACGCGGTGGTCGTCCAACACGTCGTCCCCGGCCGCCACGGCGAGGCGCCGACGGATACCCCGGGGCAGCGCCCGGTACACGACGGGCCCGTCGAAATCGTCACTGTGATTAAAGATGAACAGCGCCGGACCGCCTAGCGTCACCAGCTGCTCAGCTCCTTCGACCTCGGTGCGCACCCACACGCGAACGAGAGGATCCACGATTCCCTCGCGTAGCGCGTTACCGAGCACGCGAACGAGACGCCAGTAGGGCCAACGCGGCGTTCGTCGAGGGGTATCGCCCGCGGCGCCCACGGTCGCCAAAGTCCGCAACTCGCCCACCGTGGTCTCGGGCGTCACCGCTTCGTCGGAGATCGAGACGCCAAGTTGTTCTTCTAGCAGCGACACTGCCACGAGACGTCGCAACGAATCGAGCCCCAGGTCGTCGAGTCGGTCGCTGTCGCGCACCGTCGCACGCGGGTCGTCGAGGCTCAGGCGGATGACGTGCATCACCTGGTCCTCTCCCGCGGGCGCGGGCTGCTCGTCCACGACCTCGCGCTCGACGGCGTTGACCCAATCCTGGACCTGGCGACGGTCGACCTTGAGGAGTCGGGTCCTCGGAAAATCCGCCTCGGGCCAACGTCGCCACGAGTCGATGTGCTGGAATGCTTCGAGTTTCGCGTTCACGCGTGCGATTCCCAGGCTGACCTCCTCATCGGATTGGCTTCCCGCCACGACCGCGACGACCGCCTCGTCCTTGTCGCCTCGCTCAGCGACGACGCAGACCACGGGCAGACCCGGTTCGCCGCTCGCCGCCAGCTCGACGTCCTCGGGAAACACTTTGAGGCCGCTGGCGCGCACGATGACGAACTTGAGCCGGCCCTGAATGCGCAGCCACCCGTCTTCGATCTCGCCCACGTCGCCCGTTCGAAACCAGCCGTCGTCGGTGAAGGCGGCACGGGTGGCCTGCTCGTTCTGCCAATAACCGCCAAAGACGCTGGGTGCCCGGGCCTGAATCTCGCCGTCGGTACCGATTCGTAGTTCCACGTTCTTAAGGGCGCGGCCGGCCGAGTCGAGTCGCCGATCGTCGATCCCGTTGCACGTCAGTATCGGGGAGGTTTCGGTGAGTCCGTATCCCTGGACGAGACGAACGCCGAAGCGCTCCCACGCGGT
>JBEKWQ010000043.1:0-9668 GCA_049512875.1 Acidimicrobiales bacterium | reverse complement strand
GAGAAAGCCAATGAAGAGCACGACGACAATGAGGCCGATCCAGAACCGACGCGAGAGCCGCCCTATGCGTCGAGGACGCGGGGTGACATCGGCTGGGCTATGCACGCATCGAGCCTAGGTGCTTTTTTAGACCGGCACGAGCGCGCAGGCACAACCGGCGTGCAGCGGCGGATACTGCGAGCCACTGGGGAAACGCTGCCCGGCCAGACGTTCACCGGACGCGGCGTCGAGCGCGCACGCGTCGCAGGGCGCGTCGTTCGGGGCCGCGAAGAAGCGAACGGGATGTCCCCGCGACGCACTGAGCACGCCCAGGTGGAACGCGCGTCGCGCCGCGTCGGTGCACAGTCGCTCGACCCTCGCCCCGCGCCATTCTTTGTAGGCCGCGTTCACTCGCTCGGTGCCATCGCCGGCGGTGTCGGCCAGGATGCGCTTGCGCAGCGCCAACACGATGGTCACCGCGAGATCCGCGGCGCAATCATCGAGGGCGACCTTGCTCACGGGGTCGCTCGAGCAACCGGCTTCATCAAAGGCGAACTGCGAACCCGCGGCGGCCGCGTCGGCCAAGGCGTCGAACGCCGCGTCGGCGTAGCGCGCGCGCTCGGCGTGCTCGTCTTCGAGCTCGACGGTGATCATGCCTCTGACGTCTCGAAGGCGCTCGAGCATGATGTTTTGGTCGTCTTGAAGCGCTCGCTTGACCTTACGAGTCAACACCACCAGCGACTCGTCAATCGCGACGTCACGGCGGTGGAACAGCTCGCCGTCCACGGTCGTGACCTTGGCCGCCACCGGTTGCGCCTTGCGCGCGGGTACCGGTGCGCCGCGTTCTTCGAGGGTCGCCTTGCGAAGACGCGCAAAGATCTCGTTCACGACATCGGTGCCCGTCGGGTCATCTTCGAGCAGCGTGTCGTCCACGTGGGTCTCGACGCCGTTGGACTTCGCTGATCGGCGCGTTCTTGGCTTCGGAGCCTCCGTTTGCTCAGAAAGCTCCGTCGTCACCGGTTCGGGAGCCGGGGGCGGGACCTCGCGCAGTGGCGTACCTTCCAGCAGTTCCTCCTCGGTCGGTTCACGCGACGGCGGACGCAGCCGCAACGCCTCGAGGGCGGCGTGGCGTGCCGCCTCATCAGAACTGTTGATGCCGTTGAGCACGGCGTCGATGGACTCGCGAACCGACTGAACGAAAGTGGCCAACGTATCACGCGCCGCGCGAAGCTGGTCGATCTGGAGGTGCAACGCCTTACGTTTCACCGCGAGGTCGTTGAGTACGGTCTTTCGGGCTTCGTGCGCCTGTTCGACGATGGCGCGTCCCTGTTCGCGGCCTCGCTCGACCAGGGCGTCGCCGTTGATCTTGGCCGAATCGATCAACCGCTCGGCCGCGAGTCGCGAGTCGTGGTCGACTTGGGTCGCCGTGTTCTCCGCTTCGGCGATCAGCGCGGTGGCTCGTTCCTGGGCCTCGATCAAGTGCTCGGCACTTCGTTGTTGGGTATCGGTGAAGATCTGGGCACCGCGTTCTTGGGCCTCGGCGGTGACGCGGGCCGCTTCCTCGTGCGCCGATCGCAGGATGGCGGCGCTCTGGGCGCCGAGGGCACCCGCCAGGGTCGCCTCGTCGAGCACGGGATTGGCGGCCCGGTGTTCGGCGTCCACCAGTTGTTCACGCACCTCGTGGAGGCGCTGCTCCAAGTAGGCGACTTCGCGCGCGACTGCTTCGAGGTGGGCGTTGACTTCGTGAGGGTCGATCCCACCCTTGCGCAACGTGGTGAAGTTCGTTCGAACTATCTCAGACGCCGAGGAGCGAGCGGAGGATGGGTTTCGGCGATCTTCCATTGCTTAAAGACTACGGCGTCGGATCCTTCAAGGATGGCTTCGCGGCGCCGTCAGGGGCACGGGTTTCGCGCCACCGATCCGGCGAAGTGCTTGCAGGGCTTGATGAAGCGTCGTCACGCCGATGACCGTGAGCCCCGGTGACGCGTTCGCCTTCGCCGTGGCGACTTCGACTTGGGGAACGAGGAAGTACTTCGCACCGGCGCGCTGAACCGCGACAGTCTTCTCCGCGACGCCACCGACGTCGCCGACGTTGCCGAACTGGTCGATCGTGCCCGTCGCGGCGATCTTCACGCCGCCGGTCAACGAATGGCGCGACAGTTGATCGATGATGCACAGGGTCATCGCGAGACCCGCCGACGGTCCGCCGATGTCGTTGGTGTCAATCGAGACCTTCGCGGGAAAGGCGTAACTCGTCGCGTCCTCGAGCGAGACGCCGAGCCACGAGGGATTGGATCCGATGACGTGCGCACATTGGGACGAGCCCAACGAGCTCGGCGTCTTCGCGGTCTTGAGCGTGACGCTCGATTGGCGCGCCCACGTGATGACGCCCTTCGCACTTATATGGGCCTTGTCGACGCCGAGCGTCACGGTCTTACCGGGCGATACGGGATGAAGGTCGTCGACGACGTCACACGTCGTGCGCACGGGGACGCCGTCAACACTGACGACGCGGTCGGCGACGCTGACCTTGCCCTTCCAGGCGGGCGTGCCGGCCTCAACGCCGGTGACGAGCGCACCGATTGGCGTCGCCTTCAATTTCCAACCGAGCGTCGTGAACGCGGAGACCTCCGCGTCTTGTTTGGAGTCGCTCATCTCCAAATAGCCCTGTGGACCGAGCTCGCTACTGGGCACGCCCGGGTCCAGCAGTTGGTTGGCCGTGACGAACTGGACGTGATCTTGGAAGTGCAGCGTGAAATACTGCCAGGCCGTCAATTGATTGAGGTAGACGTCAGTCAACATGATCGTGTCGCGGTGCGACTCGGTCTTGAGTCCACTCACGTGCACCAACGGCTCGACCGGCGTCGCGTCACCCGGTGTGATGGCGTATTCATTGAGGTTCCAGTGCCGTGACACTTCGACCGCGCTGGCGAGCACCACGAAGACGACGATCACGACAATCGCGATTCGACGCGCGTACTGATTGGGTGCTGAGATATCGGTGTGCCAACGAATGACTCCACGTTACCGCCCGACCTCGAAGAACGGTTGCTCCGGGCCGGCTTCTTAGCCGAGGGTGACGTCTCGTTCATCATCGACTCACTGCACGCGGAGCTTCCGCGACAACGCGTCCTCGCGCTGCGCGCGGCAAACCGTCGGGGGGTCCTCACGCACGAGTACTGGCTGCGCGCACTGAAAGACCCCGCGGTCGACGTGCGGCGCGAGGCATTGGCGGCTCTGGCCTACGTGGAGAACGTCGAGCGCGAACTGCTCGTCGTCGTGCGAGCGATGCTGGAGGACCGCGACGCCCTGGTGGTCGAGAGCGCCATCTTCACCCTCGGTGAACACCTCGACGTTGACGCCGTTGCACGCCTGGCCGAGATCGCGCACGACCACGCCGACGCCCGGTGCCGCGAGTCAGCAGTCGCCGCCCTGGGTGCAATTGGCGACGACCGCGGTCGCGCGGCAGTGCTCGCCGCGCTCGACGACAAGCCACCCGTTCGCCGACGCGCCATCGTCGCACTCTCGAACTTCGAAGGACCCGACGTCGACGCCGCACTCGCCATGGCCGCACAAGACCGCGACTGGCAGGTGCGGGCGGCGGTCGACCAACTCAACAAAGAGCCCGATTAGTCGTCGAGGCCGCGAAACAGTGCGTGCAACGTCGACATCTCTTCGAGACACGCCAGCAGACCCTGGATCACGATGACGTCGGGATGCGACGCCAACGCGACCTCGACCCCGGTCGCCGAGGCGATGAGTTCGGCGAAATCGTTGAGCAGCGCGTGGCCACCGACGACGGTGAGCCCGCGCGCTGAGACGTCCTGGGACAAGTCCGGCGGTGCGTCGGCGAGGCACTCCTGGATGAGTCGAACGGTCTGGGCCACGACCTCACCCATGGCCTGGTTGACGAGGTCGGCGCTCACCTCGACCTCAACGGGCTCGCCCCGTTCGACCGTACGCGCGGGCACCTTCTCGACGCCACCGTTGGTCGTTGCCATAGCCGAACCCAGGGTCATCTTCAACATCTCGAGCGTCGCGGGTGCGACGACGACGCCTTGTCGCATGCGCAAGAGCGTGGCGATGGCGTTGTCGAGATCATTGCCACCGAGTCGTCGAGCGCCACTGGTGACGATGCCCCCCAGCGATATCAACGCGGCTTCGGAGGCGCCCGCCCCGAGCACCGCGACCGCCGAACCAATGGGATCTTGTATCGGCAGACCAAGACCGATCGCCGCCGCGATGGGCGCCTCGATGAGGCTCACCTCGCGCGCGCCCGCCTGGACCGCCGCTTGACGCAGGGCGCGCCGTTCGATCGCGGTGGCGAGGGAGGGCACGCTCATCACGACGCGCGCCCGGCTGAGTTTGGACACGCCCGCGCGCTCGAACAGGGCGGTAATGAGTCGAGCCGTGACGTCAAAATCGACGGTGGCACCCTTTTCCAAGGGGCGAAAAACCACCACGTGACGCGACGTGCGCCCCACGAGGTCGGTGGCGCCGAATCCGATGTCCACGACGTCACCCGTACTCGTGTCGATCGCCACGAGCGTCGGCTCGTTAAAGAGAACACCACGCTGATTGGTGCCCAGGCGGGTCGACGAGGTCCCGATATCGAGTGCGACGTCTAGGGCCATGGCAAGCCATGCTAGGTCGGCCCGGTCGCGCGACGGGCCCGACGAATCAGTCGCCCAAACCCCTAAGTTGGTTCCGTGAGTACTGATCCCTTCAGCGGCATGTTTGGCGACATCTTCAACCTGCTCGGCCAACAGGGTCCCGACGCCTGGTTCCAGACCGCCACGCAACTGGGCCTGAACATCGCGCGCGGTGACGACGGTGACCCCAACCCGCAACCCTCCGAGCGTCAACGACTCGAGGAGTTAGCGGTGCTCGTGAGTCGCCACGTCGACTCGTTGTTGGGCGTCTCGAGCGACGCCGAGATCACCGGCGTCAATCGCTCGGCACTCACGATCGCTGCCCTCAACCAGTGGAAGCCACTCATCGCGCCCATGCTCGCGCAACTCGCGCCCCAGAACGAAGGCGACGAGGGCGAGAATGACGCCGCGATGATGGCCCAACTCGCCGCGACCATCGGGCCACTGTTCACCGGTTTTCAAATGGGTTCGGTGGCGGGACACTTCTCCGAGCGCGCCTGGTCGCTCGCGGTACTGCCCCTGCCGCGTCTGGACCCGACGCGACTGATCGTCGTGAACAATCTGACGAGCTTCGCCGAGGCCTGGTCGCTCGAGCGTGACGAGGTCTACGTCTTTGCCCTCGCCCAGGAGTTCCTCGCCGCCCTCGTGCTCTCCCAGCCCGGCACCGGCGACGCGCTGCGTGCGCTCCTGATCGACGCGGTGCGCGAAGCCAGCGCCGCCCAGAGCAATTTGATCGAACGGCTGCAGTCCATGATCAATCCCGAGGACCTCAATGAGTTGATGAGCAATCCCGCCGCGCTGCTCGACGGCATCGAGGTACCCGAGGACTCGGACGCCACGCGCGCGATCAACGCCGCGGCGAGCGTGCTCCTCGCGTTCTTCGACCGCGCCGCGAGCGACATCACCGAATCGATCCTCGGTCCAAGGCCCGCACTCGCCGAGGCCTACGCCCGCCATCGTCGTAGCGACGCGCGCGGCGAGGACGCCGCGGCGGCCTTATTCGGCATCGCGACCCAGGGTACCCACCACGACGCGGCGAAACGATTCGTCGCGTCGCTGTCCGAGGCCCATGGGCTCGGGGTGTTCGACGCGCTGTTGCGCGTCGACGGCCTGCCGAGCGCCAGCGAACTCGACGCGCCCGACGCGTGGTACGAGCGCGTGACGAACTCGCCGCTCGCCTAGTTCTTCTAGTTCTCTTCCTCGTAACCGAGGTTCCACTCCACCAACAGGTTCTCGCGCTCCGCGTCGCGGTTGACGCGCTCGCGGTTGCGGCGGAACTGCGGGTCGTGGGGCGGCAGGAAGCGCAGACGCGCGTCGACGCGGTCGACGAAGGCCTGGATCTGCTCCTCGTCGCCAAAGACCATGCGGCACTCCCAGTGCGGGGCGACCGGACCGAGATAGATCACCTGGACGTGGCCGACCGGGTCGACGACCTCGGTGCTTTCAATGCTCGGTACCTGGCTCACGACGCTCCTTTGGAACTTGACTGCGCGACCCATCCTACCGGTGGCCGGGACTCTCGTCTCGACCGCCGTCGACGCCCCACGGCCCCTAACCTCGCTACTGTGCTCGAGTGCGTGCTCAACATCTCCGAAGGCCGTGACCTTCAGGTCCTAGACGAACTCTCCGGTAGCGCTGGTGGATCCTTGCGTGACCGCCACCACGACGCCGCGCACCACCGATCGGTCTTCACGCTGATCAACGAGCCCGAGCCACTCGAGCGCGACGTGCGAAACCTCATCGCGCGCGCCTTCAACCTGCTCACGTTGGAGAACCACGCGGGCGTGCACCCTCGCCTCGGGGTCGTGGACGTCGTGCCCTTCGTGGCCCTCGATGCGGCCGACCGCGACCTCGCCCGACGCCTGCGCGACCGGACGGCGCGGTGGATCGCGCACACCTACGACGTCGCGACCTTTCTCTACGGCTCGCTCGCGGACGGTTCGACCCGGTCCCTGCCCGAGGTGCGCCGACTCGCCTTTCGAGGCCTCACGCCCGACTTCGGACCCGACGAGTCCTCGCCCGTGCTCGGGGCCGTCGCCGTGGGTGAACGCCCGATACTCGTCGCCTGGAATCTCTGGCTCGCCAACACCTCCCTGGCGCGCGCGAAGGAACTGGCGAGAACCCTGCGTGGTCCCTGGGTCCGGGCACTAGGCCTGCCGGTCGGCGAGGAGGTCCAGGTCAGCTGCAACCTGCTCGACGTCACTCGCTGCCCACCCTCGCAGGTCTATGACCAGGTGCGCGCACTGCTCAAGGCGAATGAACACCTTTCGCGCTGCGAACTCGTGGGTCTCGCCCCGCGAAGCCTGCTCGACGCCGAGGACCCCACGCGCTGGTCGCAACTCGACCTGTCGAGCGAGCGGACGATCGAGGCCGCCCTCGTACGAGGTTCAGCCGGCCTTTGAACGACGCTCGATGGCGCGGGCGCGACGCAGACGGCGCCGTTCGCGCTCACTCATGCCGCCCCAGATGCCAAACTTCTCGCCGTTGTCCAGGGCGTACTCGAGGCAGTCCCCTCGCACGACGCAACCCCGACAGACTTCCTTCGCTTCGCGGGTCGAAGCCCCACGCTCGGGAAAGAAGAGGTCCGGGTCCACGCCCATGCAGTTCGCCCGCGCCTGCCAGCCCCGATCCTCCAGGCCACTCAATAGTTCGACGATTTCCACGTTGTAGTCCTTTCCAGCGGCTAAGCACCACCGATGTAATTACAACGGTGTCATTGTTACTGGGTTTGGACGAAATTGCAAGTGGAAATTACGAAAGTCCTGGTCAAGACCGGTTTAAGGAAACAGCTAGCCGGCCAGGTGACTGCGCACGAAGTCGTCGAGCGCGTAGACACCCAAATCGTCGACCGAGGTGTAGAAGGTTCGCCCGCCGTTCACTTTGGCGATTTGCTCGACGAAGGGGAACTGGCTGCGCTCGATATCCAGGGCGAAGGTGTTGATCGTGATGCCCGCCTTGGTGCAGCGCAACACTTCAGCCATGGTTCGCTCGAGCGTCTCGTGCACCGGGGGCCAGGAGAAGAACGGTTCACCGTTGTCCATCAGGTGCGCGGTGGGCTCGCCGTCGGTCACCACCACGATCTGTCGCTCACCGCGTTCGGTGCGCATGAGATGGCGGCTGAGCGCGAGGGCGTGTTGGAGGTTGGTGCCGTAGGCGTAGTCGATCGTCAGCGCCGGGATGTCCTCGACGCGAAGTTCCTGAGCCATCTCGCCAAAACCCACCACCGCGACGAAGTCGCGCGGGAACTTCGAGCGGATCAATTGGGTGAGCGCGAGCACCATCTTCTTCGCGGGCACCAGGTTCGAGCGCATCGCCATCGACAACGAGAGGTCGATGGCAAAGACCGTCGAGGACCGACGCGTCGATTCGTACTCCTCGACCTCAAAGTCGTCGGGGTGCAAGCGCACGGGCGTGCCGGGACCCTGGCGCAGCACCGCGTTGCGTAACGTCTTGGGCAGGTGCAGGGCGAAGGGCTCACCGGGTTCCCAGGGCTTGGCGGTCTCTTCACGGTCCCCGCCGCGCGAGACCGTCGCCTCGCGGTGTGCTCCGAGCGTCGGCGAGTCGTGGAGTTGGGCGAAGAGGTCCTTTAAGGCCTGTTGGCCGATCTGGCGGATGCCCTTCGGTGACAAGGTGAGCTTGCCGCCCTCGCGATCGACGAAACCCTTGTCCTTCAGGCCCTGCAAGGCCTTTTGGAGTCGTTGCACGTGACGGGCGGCGTCGTCGCCGAGATTGCGCCGCACCGATTCAATGTCCACCTCGGGCAGGCCCTGGGCGGCCCCGGCGCGTCCGAGGAACTCCTCGAGGTTGCGCAGGTCGCCCAACTGCTCGGCGACCGAGGCGGCCTGGGCGAAGGAGGAACCGTCCTGGCCGCGCATGCGGTGCGCCCGGCTCCAGTCGATGTCGGGGGTCGCCTGGCGAAGGTTCGAGACCAGCCGGTTGAGCGCGAAGTTCAACTCCATGTTCTCCATCATCTGGGCGAACAGCGAGCGCAGTTCACTCTGCTGCTCGCCCGAGAGCGAATTGAACATCGCCTCGGCGGCGGCGGCGCGCTCGGCCATGGCGCGAACCACGTCCTCGAGGCTCTCGGCCCCGGGAAAGAAGTCGCCGTACTTATCCATGAAGTCCTCGAAGCTCGGATCGAGCGGCTCACCGCGCCGATCCTGTTCGATCATCGTCGAGAGCGCGTCCATCATGTCGCGCATACGTTGAAGTTCCGCGGGGTCCGGACTCTCGAGGAACTGCTTGCTCTGCTCGAAGTAGGTGTTCAACACGTCGGCTTGTAGTTCGGACATCAACTGCTCGAACTCCTCACGGGCCTCAGAAGAGACGAACTCGTAGTTCTGATAACTCGCGAGACGCTCGCCCAAGCGCTCGCTCATGAGGTCTCGCTGCATACGCCGCTGTTCGACCAGGTCGCGGGTGACCTCTTTGCGCCGTTCGTCACTCGACGCCTCGGCCTGGCTGAGTAGGTCATCGAGCTCTTCGGACTCGGTCTGCTCGATCAGTTCGAGCCAGTCGCGGTAGCGCTGCATCTCCCCGTCGGGGTCAGCCTGCTGTTCGAGTTCGCGCCGCTTCGCGCGCGCCCGCTCCAAGAGGTCGCGCAGTCCTTCGATCCGGTTGCCCTCGGCGTCGTTAAAGCCGTCGCGAAGGAGTCGGTCCATGGCCTCGTCCAGGTCACCGGTCTCCATGAAATCATCGCCGAGCAGGCGCAGGAGTTCCTCGACGTCCAGGTCGGCGAAGTCATCGTCGTCCCCGAATCGACGAAAACCGTAACGAACGGCCACTACCGATTCCTCGAGCGGTACAACGCCCTCGCTCCCGAGGCGTCCTTGGCGAGTCGCTTGGTCAGGTACAGGCCTTCGAGCACGAACTCGGTGGCGGCGGCGAGTTCACCGTCACTCACGTGGGGTCCCGCCACCCGGCGCACCGGCGCGTCCAGTGACGGCATCGCCTCGAGCACCGCGAGGTAGTCGCGGTCGGGCAGGTCGTCACCGGTGTGCACGAGCGCCTCGGTGTGAAAGGCCTCGACGATCTCGG
>JBEKWQ010000042.1:0-9815 GCA_049512875.1 Acidimicrobiales bacterium | reverse complement strand
GCGAGTCTCATCCCCCACGACCCCTCCTTGTTGTTCACCGTCGCGGGCATGGTGCCCTTCAAGCCCTACTTCCTCGGTGAGGAGGTCCCGGCGTTCGACCGGGCGGTCTCGATCCAGAAGTGCTTTCGCGCCGCGGACATCGACCAGATCGGTACGACCCAGCGCCACCTGACCTTCTTTGAGATGATGGGCAACTTCTCCTTCGGCGACTACTTCAAAGAAGGCGCCATCAGGTTCGCCTGGGGGCTCATCACCGAGGGATTCGGTCTGGATCCCGATCGGCTGTGGGTGACGGTGCACACGAGTGACGACGTCGCCGAGGAACTCTGGCGCGACATGATCGGGGTGCCAGCGAATCGCATCCAGCGCCTCGACGAGGACAACTTCTGGGACATGGGTGAGACGGGGCCCTGTGGACCGTGTTCGGAGATCTTCTTTGACAAGGGACCCGAGTTCGGCGCCGACGGGGGTCCGGCCTTTGGTGGCGAGGACCGTTTCGTTGAGTTCTGGAACCTCGTGTTCATGCAGTACGAGAAGGGTCTCGGAGGATCACTGATCGAACTGCCCAAGCAGAACATCGACACCGGCGCGGGCTTCGACCGGGTGCTGGCGATACTCAACGGCGTGGAGTCGGTGTTCGCGACCGACCTGTTTCACCCGCTGCTCGAGACCGCGGCGCGTTCGATCAACGTTCCCTACGGCGCGAACGAGGAGACCGACGTGGCGATTCGTCGCATCGCCGACCACGGGCGCGCGATGACGTTCCTCGTCTCGGACGGTGTGCTGCCCTCGAACGAAGGACGCGGGTACGTGCTGCGACGTATCATCCGCCGCGCGATCCTCGCCGCCCGGCGAAGCGGTTCGGAGGCCAAGTTGTGCGCGGCCCTGGTGGACGCGACCATCGAGAAGATGGGTTCGGCCTATCCGGTACTGCTCAAGGACCGTGAACTCATCATCGAAGTGCTCGAGCGTGAGGAGGCGGGCTTCGCGCGCACCCTGCGCACCGGTTTGTCCCTGCTCGAAGGTGCCCGCGACGAGGTGCTCGCCTCGGGCGCCACGGTCTTCCCGGGCGAGGTGGCCTTTAAGTTGCACGACACCCACGGGTTCCCGGTCGAGTTGACCGACGAGATCGTGGCCGAATCGGGACTCAGCGTCGCGCGCGCGGACTTCGACGCCGCGATGGCCGAGCAGCGCCGCCGAGCGCGCGCCGCCGCCAAGACCCTGAACGTCGCCGACGAGGCCCAGTACCGCGACCTGGTCGAGCGCTACGGCACCACCGAGTTCGTCGGTCGCGACGTCGCGCGTTACAGCGTCGAGACGACGGTGCTCGCCCTCTTGGTGGGCGAGGACGGCACCAGCGAACTCTTCCTCGACTCGACCCCGTTCTACGCCGAGTCCGGTGGCCAGGTGGGCGACGTGGGCGTCATCGTCACCGAGACGGGTCGCTTCGAAGTCGCCGACACCCAGAACGTCGCTGGCGGCCTCTTCGCGCACCGCGGTCGCGCGACCGGTGAGGTGCTTCCGGGCCAGGTGGCGATCGCCACGATCGACCCCGTTCGACGCGAGGCGACGCGACGTAATCACACCGCCACGCACCTGTTGCACGCGGGACTTCGCTCGGTGCTGGGCGACCACGTTCGCCAACAGGGCAGCTACGTGGGGCCCGATCGCTTGCGCTTCGACTTCAGCCACGGCGCGCCGGTGAAGTCTGAGCAGTTGGGCGAGCTGCTCACGTTGGTCAACGCGGACGTGGTGGAGAACGACGGGGTCCAGACCGTCCAGACCTCCAAGCAAGAGGCCGAGAAGATGGGGGCGATCGCGTTCTTCGGCGATAAATACGGTGAGCGCGTGCGCGTCGTGCGCGCGGGACCGCACAGCCTCGAATTCTGCGGGGGCACGCACGTGGACCGACTCGGTGACATTGGCCAGGTCCAAGTACTCAGTGAGGCCTCGATTGGTTCGAACACGCGCCGTCTTGAAGCGGTGAGCGGACTGGGTGCACATCGCCACACGCTTGAACTCGAGCGCGCCCTCGGGGCCGTGGCGGCGATGCTCAAGGTCTCGAGCGACGACGTCGTGCCCGCGCTCGAGCGACTGTTCGATAAGCAGCGTGAGGTGGAGAAGGAAGTGGCCGCGCTACGCCAGAGTCAACTCTCGTCAGTCGCCGATCACTTGCTCGCCTCGAGTGACGCGCCGGTGCTCGTGGCGCGCGTGGACGGCTACGCCGGCGAGCAGTTGCGCACCTTAGCCGCCGACGTGCAACGCCGCGGGCGTCGAACCGTCGTCTTGGTGGGCGCGGCGGACGACAAGGTCTCGATCGCGGTGGCGAGTGACGAATCACTCGACGCCGAGTCCACGGTCAAATCCCTCGCCGCGCTGGTGGGTGGCGGCGGCGGTGGCTCGCCCCGACTCGCCCTCGCGGGTGGTCGCGACGTGTCGGGAATCGAGCGGGTGCTCGCCGCGGCCGCGGACCTCTGACATGTCGCGCGTCCTCGGCCTTGACCCCGGCACGAAGCGTTGCGGGGTCGCGGTCTCGAACACCCAGCGCACCATGGCCTTTCCCCGTCCCGCCTTCGCCGTGAACGAGGCCCTGCTCGTGCGTCTCGCCGCGCTCGTCGACGAGGAGTCCATTGGCCTCGTGATCGTGGGTCGTCCCCTCGCCCTCGCGGGCCACGAGACCGCGGGCACGCTCGAGGCGAACGCGCTGTATCACTCGATCAGTGAGAGGTTGCACCACGTGACCGTCTTGCAGTGGGACGAGCGGCTCACCACCGTCGAGGCCCAGAAGTCCCTCGCCAGCGCCGGTATGCGCGTGCGCGAACAGCGAGACCACGTGGATTCGGCCGCCGCCGCGGTTATGTTGCAAAACTATCTCGACGGTATTCGTGCTCTTTAAGTACGTTCGCCGACTGATCGCGCTCGGGGTCGTGCTCGTACTCGTACTCGCCGCGGTCGTGTGGTTCCTGCTCCAGGCCTATCCGCTCGGCGCTTCGGGCCGCGAGGCGTACGTCACGGTGCACTACGGTGACTCGCTCGCCACGATCGCCAACGAGATGCACCAGGCGGGGGTAATCAGTTCGACCTTCGCGTTTCGCGTCGACTTGACGCTCTTTGGATCGCCGACGGTGATCCCGGGCACCTACGGCATGCCCCAGGGGGCGTCGTACTCTGAGCTCAAGTCGATCCTCTCGAACCCGCCCAACGTCGTTGCCGTCCCCTCGGGATACACCCTGCACGAGATCGCCCAAGAGGTCGCGGCGCACACGTCGAATTCCTACGGCGAACAGTTCATCGCCGCCGAGGCCGTCTTCGCCAAGGAGAGCGCGTTCGGTCCCGCGAGTTCGCTCGAGGGTCTCGTCGGACCCGGGGACTACGTCCTCAGCCCGGGCGAATCGCCCGTCGAGTTGCTCGACCAGATGACCACGTCCTTCTCCAAACTCGCGGCGAAGGTGGGTCTTACCCCTACCACCACGGTGGACGGTCTTGACGCCTACCAACTCCTCACCGCGGCGTCGATCGTGGAAAAAGAGGGCTACTACCCCGAGAACATGCCCAAGGTCGCCCGGGTGATCTTTAATCGTCTCGCGCGCGGTGGACCGCTCCAGATGGACTCGACGGTCGAGTACTACTTCAACCAGGACGGCGGGACGGTCACCCCGAACATGCTCGCGACCGTGACGCCCTATAACACCTACTTGAACGTGGGGCTCACCCCGACGCCCATCTGCACGGTCTCGACCTACTCGTTGAAGGCGATTTTGCACGCGCCGGCGGGTTCGTGGCTCTACTTCGAACTGGTGAACAAGAATGGCACCATGCAGTTCTCCACGACCTTCGCCGGCCAGCTCGCCGCCGAAAAGCTCGCCGCGAAGAACGGCATCACGTGAAGTGGCGTCTGGGCGTCGTGGGTTCGCCGATCGAACACTCGCTCTCGCCCCAGTTGCACGAGGCGGGACTCAAGATCGCGGGTCTAAAGGGTAGTTCGACGCGCGTGGAACTGCGCGAGAGCGACGCCAAGAAACTCGCCAAGTGGATGGGCAAGGACTACGACGCGCTCTCGGTGACGATGCCCTTAAAGCGCGTCGCCCTTTCGTACTGCGCCGAACTCGACGAGGTCGCCTCGCGCGTCGCCGCGGTCAACTCGCTGCTCTGGCGCGACGCGAGAATCGAGGGGGCCAACACCGACGGTGCCGGGTTCCTCGCCGCGCTGCGTGCGGCCTTTGGGGTCTCGGTGGACAACCTGCACGTGGTGGTCTTGGGTTCGGGGGGCGCGGCGCGCTCTATTGTTGACGCCCTGGTGGCGGCCGGGGTCAGTTCGGTGGCGGTGCACGCGCGTTCGAACGACCAGGTCGAGGACCTGAGTGGTCGCTACGCCAACGTCTACGGGCACATGCTGGTCTACCGTCCGGTGGACCTGATCGTGAACACCCTTCCCGAGGCGGGACGCAACAACGAGGCGGCGGTGATCCAGGGCGTCACGCCCGAGACCATCGCGGTGGACATCACCTACAACCTCAAGGTGTCGGCGTGGCGCACGATGTACCAGGCAGCGGGCTGTCGCACCCAGAACGGACTGGGCATGCTCTCCTACCAGGCGGCGTTACAGATGAGTTGGTGGTTCGACACCGAGATCGACGGCGCGCAGCTCTTGAAGGTGATCTCGTGACCGACACGCTGCTCGCCTGGACGTCCAGGATTCGAAGTTCGGACCGCATGGATTACAGTCTCGCGGCGGGTCTGGTCGCCCTGGGGGTCATCGGCGTGGGCATGATCTACAGCGCGACACGTCAAGCCTTGGTGAACGCCGGTTACAACGGCCACTACTATCTCGTGCGCCAGGGGGAGTTCTTCGTCATCGGCGTGATCGCGATGTACCTCGTGTCGCTCATTGACTATCGACGCCTCGAGATCGCCGCGACGCCGCTCTACGTGTGCTCGCTGCTCGGCCTCGCGGGCGTCTTCGTCGTGGGCCAGAGCGCTCTGGGCGCCCAACGCTGGTACAACCTGGGCTTCGTGCAGATCCAGCCCAGCGAGTTCACCGTGCTCGCGATCATCCTGGCGATCGCGACGTTCTGTGCGCGTCGACCCGAGGGTCTCACCATGTACGACGTGTCGCGACTGCTCGTGATGGCGATCGTGCCGTTGGCCCTCATCGTCAAACAACCCGACCTAGGTACCTCGACGATCATCGTGCTCTGCGTGGCCGCCATGATGGTGGTCGCCGGCGTGCCGCCACGCTTCATGACGTTCCTCGCGGTCGCCGGTTCCATCGGACTGTTGGCGGCGACGTACCTGGACCTGTTAAAGAAGTACCAGGTCGACCGCTTCGTCTCGTTCTTGCACCAGAATTCGACGAACCCGGCCCTGCAGGCGCTGATCTACGAGGTGAATAACGCCAAGAGTGCCATTGGCTCGGGGGGCATCCACGGCGCCGGACTCTTTCGGGGCCTGCAGACAGTGCTCGGCTACGTGCCCGAGCAGCGCACCGACTTCATCTTCACCGCCATTGGCGAGCAACTGGGCTTCGTCGGTTCGGCATTCATCGTGCTGCTGCTCGGCTTCGTCGCGTTTCGCATCTTCATGATCGGGCGAAACGCGAAGGACACCATGGGTCGACTCTTGTGCCTGGGGATCTTCATCTTCTTCGCCTTCAGTTGCTTCGAGAACATTGGTATGACGATGGGCATCATGCCGGTCACTGGTATCCCGCTGCCCCTCTTGAGTTACGGCGGTTCGGCCGAGTTGGTGTTCTTCGTCGCGGGTGGCGTCGTCCTCTCGGTCTCTCGTCGAAGCGGCAATTAGTCTTAGTTAATGAGCGACGCCGACGTGACCCCCGAGCTCGACGACCACCCCGTCGAACGAACGAGCGCCGTGACGACCGACACCGAACCCGAGGACGTGCCTCGCGAGGTCGACCCGTCTGGGGCGCGTGACGAGTCGGTCTTTCGCGTGATGAGCGTCGAGTCGGTCACCTTCAACCTCGGCGACGTCTCGCCCCAGGTCCACCTCACCGAGAGCGAGGCGCCCTATCGTCACCTGAGCGTCCCCATTGCCTTACCCGAGGCCCAAGCGCTGTACGGCGCGCTCAACAACGTGACCGGACGGCGTCCCTCGACCCACGAACTCGCCGCCGCGATGCTGCGCCAGTTCCAGGCGGACATCATCGCGGTGCGCGTCGTACGCTACGAGGCGGGCGTGTTCTACGCCGAACTCGACACGATGACCCCCAGGGGTCGTGAGGTCTTTGACGCACGGCCGAGCGACGCGTTCATCCTGGCGCTGCGTCAAGCGGTGTCGGCGCCGATCCTGTGCGACCAAGAGGTGTTGGCCCAGTTCTACGTCAGTTGAAGTCGAGTTCGAGCACCTGACCGCCGCGAAACTCCATGGCGTTCTCGTCCGAGATCCGCAGCAGAATCGCCACGATGACGTAATTGGCCACCAGCGAGCTGCCGCCATAGGCCATGAAGGGCAGGGTGATGCCCGTAAAGGGCAGGATGCGCAGCACGCCCGCCATGATGAAGAAGGCCTGGAAGCCCATCGTCGCGGTGAGCGCCGCCGCGGTGAGGCGCACGAAGTCCGAGTGGGCCCGCTGGGCGATGCGAAAGCCCTCGCCCACGAACGCGACGAAGAGGCACAGCACGAGGATGATGCCGAGGAACCCGAGTTCTTCACCCACCGCGGCGAAGATCATGTCCGAGGTGATGAAGGGGATGTTGCCCGACTGGCCGAGTCCGAGTCCGGTGCCGGTGACGCCACCGGCGGCGAGGGAGAACCAACCGAGTCCCAGCTGGTCCGAGATGGCCCAGTGCGCGGCCGACCACGGGTCGAGCCAGAAGGCGATGCGCGTGTGCACCTGGGTGAAGTAGCTCGCGGCGAAGTAGGCGCCACCGGCGAACAGCCCCATGCCGAGCACGACGTAGGTCTTGAGGCCCGTTGTGACCCACAACAGGGAGATGAACAACGCGAACAGCAAGAGCGCGAAACCGATGTCGTTCTCCGCCCCGAGGATCGCGAGCGAGAATCCCCACGCGGCGACGATCGGCAAGAGCGTGCGCGGGGGCACGATCAGGCGCGGCCCAAGACGTTGGGTGGGTGTTGAGAGTAATTGGCGATTGGACGCGAAGTAGGACGCGAAGAAGAAGGCGAGCAGGATCTTGGCGAGTTCGATCGGTTGGAACGAGATCGGTCCCACCACGACCCACAGGCGCGCGCCGTTGATCTTCTCGCCCACGTGGGGCACCAGCGGCATCAGCATCAAAAGGATTGCGGCGCTGAGCGTGAGGTAGCGATACCGGTCCAGGTCGCGCACTCGTCGCACGAACTTGAGGGTGAGCACGACGCACAGCGCCGAGACGAGGAACCAGAGCGCCTGGTAACTCGCGTTGGTGGGATTCCATCGCGCGATCTCCACGTAGCCAATGCCGTTCAGTAACGTCGCGATCGGCAAGAGGACTTGGGAGGCGTTGGGCGCGTAGTGACGAATGGCCAGGTGCATCCCGAGCGAGATCGCGACGATGCTCGCCAGGAAGAGCCAGATGCGAGGTGGCATGTGTCCTTGAGCGCCGTAGGAAGCCAGTACGTAGAACGCGGTCACGATGATCCACGCCAGCGCCATCAGGCCTAACTCGGTTCCGCGTGACGTCTTGGTGACCGTTGTTTGACCGAAGGGCGGCGGACTTTTACTCAAGGATTTCGCCACGAATCAAATGTAGTCGTAGCATGTTCGCTACGACTTTCATTGGATCAGAAAGAGAACGCTCCATGCCGATCGACCTCCTCGCGTACGGACCCGAGCGGTTCTCCAGTCGCGAATTGTCGAGGCTCGAGTTCGGCGCTCGGCTCTTGGACTTGGCCGACGATCAGAAGTTACCGATCCTCGAGCGTTTCAAGTTCGTAGCGATCTTTGCGGACATGATCGACGAGTTCTTCCAAGTGCGGGTCGTGAGCCTCGAGGACAAGGTCGCCGCGGGCGTGCAGACACCCTCGGTCGACGGGATTCGACCGCGTCAACAGCTCTCGGCGATACGCGAACGGGTCCTCTCGTTGGTCGAACGACAGGACCGCATCGTGCTCGATACCTTGTTGCCGCAATTGGCGCAGAACGGCGTTGAAGTCGTTCATTATCGCGACCTCGACGACGACGAGAAGAAGCGACTGACCAAATATTTCGACGAGAACGTGTACCCGGTCCTGACGCCGCTTGCGGTGGACCCGGGACACCCCTTTCCCATGATCTCGAACCTTTCGCTCAACGTCGCGGTGACCGTGCGCGACGAGGGCACCGGTGAAGAGCGCAGTGCGCGCGTGAAGGTCCCGAACTCGCTGCCGCGCTTCCTCCAGGTCGCCGAGAACCGTTGGTGTCTCATCGAAGACCTCATCATGGAGAATCTGGGTCAGCTGTTCCCGGGCATGCGCGTGGGACGCGCGGACCTGTTTCGCGTGACGCGAAACGCCGACCTCACTCTCGAAGAGGACGAGGCGGACGACCTCCTGGTGGCCCTCGAGGTCGAACTGCGTCGCCGTCGTTTCGGCGAGGCGTTGCGCGTGGAGATCCAGAGCGGCATGTCGCCGGACTACCTCGAACTGCTCGTCGCCCAGCTGGAGCTCGATCCCTCCAACGTCTACGTCACTGACGCACCGCTCGGGTTGCACGACCTGTGGACGCTCTACGCCATTGACCGACCGGATCTCAAGGGCGAAGGGTGGTCGCCCATCACCCCCAAGCGACTGCTCGACGGTGATCACGTAGGCGACATCTTCGCCGCGATTCGCGAAGGTGACATCCTGTTGCACCACCCCTACGAGTCCTTTACCGACTCGGTCGAGGTCTTCATCGCCCAAGCGGCGAGCGACCCCAAGGTCGTAGGCATCAAGCAGACCTTGTACCGAACCTCGGGTGACTCGCCGATCGTCGCCTCGCTCATCCAGGCCTCCGAACGCGGCAAGCAGGTCGTGGCCCTGGTCGAGTTGAAGGCGCGTTTTGACGAGGCGGCCAACATCGAGTGGGCCAAAGCCCTCGAAGACGCGGGCGTGCACGTGGTCTACGGAGTCGTCGGTCTGAAGACACACTCCAAGACCGCGCTCGTGGTGCGCAGTGAAGGTGACACGACGGTTCGCTACGCCCACATCGCGACGGGTAACTACAACGCCATCACCGCTCGGCTCTACGAGGACTTCGGACTACTCACCTGTGACCCGCAGATAACCCACGACGTGGGCGAGTTGTTCAATTTCCTCACGGGCTTCGCGCGAAACGGGAACTACGAGAAGTTGATCGTGAGCCCCACCTCGACGCGCAACCGCGTGATCGAACTCATCAACGCCCAGCGCGACATCGGACCGAGTGGCCGCATCGCGATCAAGGTGAACGGTCTCACCGACCCCGCGGTCATCGACGCGCTCTACGAGGCGAGCGCGGCCGGCGTGGAGATACGCCTCGAGGTGCGCACGTTGTGTTGCCTGCGACCAGGCGTGAGCGGACTATCCGAGAACATCACCGTGCACAGCCTGGTGGGAGAGTTCCTCGAACACTCGCGCGTCTTCGTCTTTGGTCGCCCCGGCTATGGCACGTACTCGGTGTTCATCGGTTCCGCGGACCTCATGGAGCGAAACCTTGATCGTCGCGTCGAGGTCATGGTTCCCATTGAGGATCCGCTGTTACAGTCAGAACTCCAGGAGGCCTTCGAGATCACCTGGCGCGACGACCTCTATACGTGGGCGCTCGGCACCGATCGTCGTTGGCGTCGCCTCCAGCCGGTCAACCTGTTCTCGGCCCAAGCCGAGTTCAAGCGTCTGGAGACGTCGCGGTCGCGTTC
>JBEKWQ010000041.1:0-14088 GCA_049512875.1 Acidimicrobiales bacterium | reverse complement strand
GTGATTCTTCCTCCAAGAACGCCGCCGGCGAATTTTAACCCACCCAACGGTTCTGTGCTTCCTGCGCTCGTACTCATCAATGACGCTCGCTCCGCGGAGGAAGGACTCGGCCCCTTAAGTATCAATCTCTCGAGGTACGACGCACTGAGTGTTCCAGAGCAATTGTTCGTCCTCGTAAACCTGGAACGGATCAGTCGAGGTGAGCAACCCGGCTACGCGCTGATTTCCAAACTCGACACTGTCTCCGTCCAGGGTGCACAACAGCGTCGCGATCCTTCGCCGGCACCAAACTTGCCATACGGTTACCACGTGATCTGGTCCACGGCGGGTACCTCACCATCTCAAGCGGCATTTCAAGCCGACTGGGGCTGGACGTACGAAGACGGACCCCCGCCCTACCACGGATGGACAAATTATGACTGCGCACAAGCGGGCGCGCCTGGATGTTGGGTCCATCGCAACGCGATCCTGGAACTTCGCCCGTCCTCGCTCGCCTCTGACAAGCAAGCGGTCCTGGTCATGGGTGCGGGCGCGGCCCTCAACCCAAATCTTGGCTATTCCTTAGCCATGGAGTTCTCCTGGTTTGCGAAGAAGCCAAGTTCCGGGGTCGTCTTCACTTGGGCCCAGGCACTCAAGGACCTCGGTGGAACGGCAACAACGTCAACCACCACGACGACTGTCGCACCAACGACGACCACGACACTCGCGGGAACGACCACCACGACACAGTCAGGCTCGGGTTAGACAAGATTCTCTAGCCAGAAGACGACGTACTCCTCGCTCCCAAACGCTCGAGCAAGGATTGACGAATTGCCGGTCGCGAACCAAAGGTGAGAAGAACCTGCGCCTCGCGGCCAGTTCGTTCGGCGATGCTTGCTGTAAGCACTGATGAACTACCCAGGTGGACTGCCAACGCACTTGAGACACGCACCGCCAACTCACAGGCTCCAGCGCGAGCGAGAGCCATGGTCTCAGCGTTGGCGCCGTCGAGAGCAGCGCGGGCGTCCAGCAACTCGTCGTCGAGTGCCGACGGACCGATGATGCCGCAGCACCGTCTCACAACCCCGAGTGCCAAGGATCCGTTTACGCGAAGGCCTTCTGGGAGCTCGCGCGTCGGATCATAAGGAGCTCGACCAAGCATGCGGGTAGGTTGCACCCGAAACGCCGCAAACGTCAGTTTCACCGTAGCGCTGGCGTTGAGCGCAGCGAGATGACGCCTCGTGACGACCAGTCCCGGCTGGACTTGCGCATCCAGCAGGAACGTTACAACGGTGTCGTCTGGTCCCCGCGCCGCAACGACGAGGTAGTCAACGACTCCCCAACCGCTCACCCAGGGCGCCTCACCATCCAATGACCAACCTTCGCGTGTCGGCGAAGCCTTCAATCGAGCGAGTCCTGGCTGCAATCCGGTGAGTGCAACACCACCCCTGACCTGGCCACGTACGATGTCCTGGCGAATGTCAGCCACAATGGCTGGAGCTGAAGGATCGAGCGCTGCCGCGAGCAGACGAAAGTGCTGAATCCAGACGAAAGTGCTCGCTAGGCACGCCGAGGCCAAAAATTCAACGCTGTCACAAAGTTCAGCGAGACTGAATTCGAGTCCGCCCATGTCTACCGGAGCAAAGGCTCCAAACAGACCCATTGCCGCCAGTCGATCGAAGTGTTCTCGAGGGATCGCGTCGGCGCGGTCCACGTCGGAAGCGTCATGAGTGAATTGTTCGGCAACTTTCGCCAATTGAGCCGGGAAATCACTCACTGGAGGCCCTCCTCTCGATCTTCACCGGAAAGGTATATGGCCATGGGCTACATATCAATGGCTTATGTTCAGGGTATCAACGCTGGAACGACACGAAAACCCTCTTCAAGTGCAGCGTCGTGCAGTTTGCGGTCCCAAACTGCAATGATGACATGCGACTTGCCGACCGCGAGCGCGCTCGCCAGATGAATCGAGTCTGCTCCACGAAGGAGAGTTCGGCGCGTAATCGTCCCCGCGGACCTCTCCACTTCGAAGCTCAATTCAACTGGCCGAACGGCTCCCCAAAACTCCTCCCAGGACGCTTCAATTTCACTCAGTTTTCCCTTGTCAACAATGAGACTTCTTCGTGCCGCAGTGAGAGCAGCACACACTTCAGGATACGCAAGCCTGCTCGAAAGGGCAGCGTCACACGCATCCCACACTTCGACTGCCAAGTCGCTTCCTTCCTCTTGTATCAGCAACTTAACGAACGCACTCGAGTCGAAGTAGATGAGTGACAAAATCAGCGACGCTGTTCGCTGACGAGATCAGCCAGTGAAGACGACGCGCTGGGCCTCTTTCTCCCCTGAGCCTTTATTTTTACTGATTGAGTTGGTCGAGAGATGATTCCCTCTCGCGTGAGACGTCGCAGCACCGGTAATGAGTCCACACCCACTAAGCGAGCGACAGGTACACCATGATCGGTGATGATAACTTCCTCACCAGCCTCGGCCTTTTCAAGCCATTCCGCCAGGTGGGCTCTAAGTTCTGTTACCGGGACGTCCATATTGTAAGTGTACATTAAGACTGTCCCTTTTTGTACAGTTCGGCTAGAGCGAAGATTCGCACGCAGTACAAAAGTCGAAAGTAAGAGTATTCAATTGCGTCGATCAATCAAACTCTGATGTGGGCGAAGACGGCGAAATGAATGGAGCACCAGAAACTCCATTGCCATCGATGCTTCAATTCTTTCACTGACAATCGTGATTCAGACCGTCGCTGAGCAGGGGCTCAGCAGCGAGGAGTAGCGAGGCACAGAACAGCGCATAGTCCACGCAACTCAGCCGCACTTGGGAACGACTTCGTTGCGATAAACATAGATTCAAATCAACAATTGACAAAGGAACATCATGACCGAATCTCCTAGAACGGCGATCGTGACCGGATCGGCCCGCGGCATCGGAGCCGCAATCGCTAAGCGGTTAGCCAGTGACGGCTTGGCGGTTGCAATTCTTGACCTTGATGAGACAGCCTGCTCGGTCGTACGAGACGAAATCACTAATGCGGGTGGGAAGGCCATTGCAATCGGGGTAGACGTTTCTGATGAGGAAAAAGTCGAAAAGGCCGTTACTAGAGTCGCCGAAGAAATTGGCAAGCCCTCGGTCCTCGTCAACAATGCGGGCATCACGCGAGACAACCTTCTCTTCAAGATGACGACCAGCGACTGGGATTCGGTCATGAACGTACACTTGCGCGGATCATTTCTAATGAGCCGCGCCACCCAGCGATACATGACCGAGTCCGGCTGGGGACGAATCGTCAACTTATCGAGTACTTCTGCCTTAGGTAACCGGGGCCAGGCGAACTACTCAGCGGCCAAGGCTGGCATTCAGGGATTCACCAAGACGTTAGCGATCGAGTTAGGAAAGTACGGCGTCACGGTCAACGCCATCGCTCCCGGTTTCATCGAAACAGACATGACGGCCGATACGGCCAAGCGCATGGGCATCGACTTCGAAGATTTCAAAAAGGGCGCCGCCAGACAGATCCCCGTCGGGCGAGTCGGCCAGCCAGAAGATATCGCGGCCGTTGTCTCGTTCTTTGCGCGAGAAGATTCATCGTTTGTCTCAGGTCAAGTGATCTACGTGGCAGGAGGGCCCTACGCTTAAGGAAGTAATGCAAAACGCCCGAAATCAGTTCTAGCTGGAACCACTTGCCTGTCAAGCAAACAGTCAATACAACAATTCGAAGTATTTCAATGGAGTTAGACGGGTGACTTCAGCAGCGTTTAAGCAACGCTTCGACCACGTTTCGTGGAATCTCTAGTTAACCATTGGATCGCCAGGCAAGCCCAGCACTCTTTCGCCCAAAATATTACGCTGAATCTCGCTAGTGCCACCGCCTATGGTGAGCGCCGAAGAAAACAGAAAGCCCCGCTCCCACTGATTGTTCGGGTGCTCGATCATGGCATCGGTACCCTCGAGCTCAAGGGCAATCGCCATTGTGCGCTGGCCGTGTACATCCGCGAGAAATTTTCGGATTGACGACTCGGGACCGGGTTGTTCTCCCTTGAGGCGAGAAGTAATTGAGCGCATCCTAAGTAGGTCCAGAATCTTCTCTTCGCTAAACACCCGGGCCAGCCGTTGGCGAAGAACCGCGTCTGTGCAAGCCCCACGGGCCTTAACCTCGTCGATCAGGTCGTAGGCGGTCGGTCCAGCTCCCCAGAGCACGCCACCGGTGGAAAGTGACACGCGCTCATTGGCGAGGGTGACCTTGGCGAGTTCCCATCCGTGATTCACCTCACCAACAAGGTTTTCTTTCGGAAGCCGCACGTCGACGAAGAACACTTCATTGAAGAGCTGCTCGCCCGTCATCCCAACGATCGGACGAACCTCGATGCCGGAGGTGTTCATGGGACAAATGAAGTAGGAGATCCCATTGTGTTTAGTGGCGGTCGGGTCTGTTCTTGCAATCAGGATTCCGAATGAGGAGTACTGCGCCAGCGAAGTCCAAATCTTCTGGCCGTTCACCACCCACTCGTCGCCGTCACGTTCGGCCCGAATCTGAATGCTCGCGAGGTCCGATCCAGCGTTCGGTTCACTGAAGAGCTGGCACCAGATCTCCTCACCAGAAATGATCGGACCCAAATAACGTTCGCGCTGGGCGTCCGTGCCGGCGTGCAAAATGGTCGGGCCGGCCCAACCGATGCCGATCGGATTCACCGGACGACGAATTCCAGCGCGCTTGAGCTCGTCATCGATGATGATCTGTTCGATCGGGTTGGCGCCTCGCCCCCACGGCAAAGGCCAGTGGGGAACGACGAATCCACTGCTCGCCAATTGAGCAGGTGTCGGGCTCGGGAAGTCCGAGAGCCACCCTCGCACAATCAACCGGTACGGATGATCTTCGGGTGGAAGTTCGAAGTCCATGGGGCGATTGTATCGAGCGTCTATCGCATTTTGAGTCGAGCACTTGCGAGTCAGCGCAGCGGACTCGAGCCAGCAAGTCCGAGCAGGTCTCGCGAGACGAAGAGCGATGAAGGCTGCCCAGGGCCTTTTTGCGAAACTGTTCCGTACTCGGTGAGTATTCCTACCTGCACGAGGCGATGGAGAGTCGCTAGGGAGGCCTTGCGAGAGATCTCAAGCTCGTCGGCAAGTATCCGAGACGTCAAGACGAGATGGCGAGGAAGACAATCAAGTGCCGCAAAGACCGCCGCGTCGCTTCGAATTCTGAGGGTATCGAGCGTAAGGCGGTGACGCCACTGCTGTTTTATCTGTTCGACTCTCGAGATCAGTGCGCGCTGAGCCCTACCACCGCTGGCGACGGCGTCAGCAAACCACTTGATCCAATTTCCATGGTCACCCAATCGAAAGAGGACTAAGCCCGACGAATAGCCGGCGACGTCAGCCGCGATCGCGACGCTTACTGGCGGTGGCACGAGGAGTGCCAACCGTCGCGTCAAAACCCAGGCGACCAGCACGCGACCCACACGGCCATTGCCGTCACCGAATGGATGGATGATCTCGAACTGCGCGTGACTGATTGCTGCTTGGGCAACCGGGTCGATATCGACTCGATTGACGTAGTCCATTAAGTCATTCAGCAGCGAAGGCAGTTCATTGGGTGGAGTTGTCACGAGGTAGGCGTCGAGTGGGCTTGTCCCACCAATCCAACCTTGCTCGTTCCTAATCACTCCGACGTAACGCTCGGGCGTAGGGCTACCGGTCATCAGAGTGCGGTGCCACTTGCACAAGGTCTCGATCGTGAGCTGCGCGCGGCCTTCGGCGCTGGCGACGGCCTCTGAAACCGCTGCGAGGTTGCACGCCACCCACGCGGCAGCCTCGTTGCGAAGTACACCGAGCTTTTCCTCGGCGAGGACGACGTCGACCACCGGAGCGGTGACACCTTCGATGTAGGAGGAGGCGACACCTTCGGATCGCAGCAGCAGTCGCGCGAGAGGTTCGAAGTCGGCGTCCAAGGCTTCCGCGGCGTGGGTGACTTCAAGCGCGGCCGCTGCGGATTTCGCCGCCGTCGCCGCGTCGAGCGAGAGGTCGCGGTCCACAAGAAGCGTCGGGACGAACGCGCGAATCCTCCGTCCATTCCAAATCGCGCCAACTTCCCTACCGACCGGCTTCATTCTCACGTTCCTAATAAGTTACCGATATCAGTATATCGGTAACTTATTATCGCCAACCCTACTTCAGGAACTTTCTTCGCTGCGTGCAACTCTGAACCTGCGCACGGTCCGAAGATCGCCAAACGCATCGAGGTGGGAACAATTGGTCCTCTTCTGAGACCCGGGCTGCCATTTCGAAACTCTTGCCCGTCATGTAAATGGTTGATTCACGGAATTAACGAAGTTGCCGAGCAATCAACCATCCGTCGTGAAGTGTGCTTCAGCATCTTCTTGCCGTACCGAATCTGGACAACTTCAGAACGTTCAGAATTAGCTTCGAACGAGGTGAGACGACGTCACGCGTCAAGGGTGCCGAGCCGCAAGAAATCCGGGGCGGGTGTCCTAGTGGGCTCGAAGAACCGAGACCACGAACCTCGAAAGGCGCGTCGTCACTCGGTGGTGAAGCCCTTCTTCGTCTCTTTCTTAGCGTGCTTTTCGTTGCGCTTTTCCTTCAACGTCTTGCCGACCTTCTTGGCGTTGTGTTGGTGGGGTGATTTTTCGCCCATAGTGACTCCTTCAGCAGGCGACGTCATTGTTGGCGGCGTCAAGAACACGGACCAAGAAAACCTCCACGAAACCGTGCAACGTAACGTGAACGCCCATAATCCGTTCCTCCTTTACGACTTTACCCATTTTTCGACTCGCAAAAGCCTTCTGGAATGGTGTGCGAAGAAAGCCCGTAGCCGGGCGATCGAACCTAAGCAACGACTGGGGACTCGCCAGAGCGTCGGCGCAGTTCTCTCAGAGTGTCAGCGGATTGAGTCGTGCGATTACTTCTTGCAGCCTGGACGTCAAGTCTGATGCGCTATCGCCGTAATAGATCGGTCCGGACCCGTCGCTCAAGAGCGAACTAGCCATAGCCACGCCACGCACCGTGACTATCGGCGCGAGTAGCGCACTAGCGAGTGCACGGATCTGAGCCTCCGCGGCCAAAACCCTCGTGCGAAGGACGGGTACCTCAAGACTCCGGTACGGAGTGGCTGGTCGACCAGCCTTGGCTATCAACGACAACCAACTTTCGGCCAACCTACGTCGGCTCAAGGGCGAAACGATCAATTGTGCGCGGGTCGCCAAAAGGGTACTCGAAGCGGGCGACTTTCCATCGGCCAGTCGCCCGTCCAACACTCCGCCAAGGACGTGGGCGCTCACGACAGCGGCTAGGGGGGCCATCACACCGTGCTCTTCGCCAAGCGCCTCGCAGCTCGGTAGCGATGCTGCGTTGCTGCGAAATAGGTGCTCGTTCGTGACGTGTGGTTCAGCGTGCGTCGCACGGCTTCCCCGCAGATGTGTGTGGCGTCCGCCGGCCATCTTGCCGCCATCCGTCCGGTGAAAGAGGCTTCTGAAAGACATGGTTCCCTCCTTAGAGGAGCTTCTTGCACTTCCAGTATCGCGGGAGTGTTCTTAAATCGTGCAGAAAAATCGGGCGCTGCACTTCAATATTCCTTCAACACCTAGCAGCGACTGTTCCTGGCGCCGCCCGTGGTGACACTTCCCGTGCACTAGAATTCGCGTTGTATAAAGGTGTGCCGGGAAGACTGGTCGGCGGCAAGGAGTTTGTCGATGACCAGGACTAATGGCTTCAATCCCGCTGCGTGGCGCCTGCCCGCCTTTGCCCACGCATCTCGAGAGCCCCGGGGGTCGATCACGACAAAATATCGCCGCGACCAGGGAGACCCCGAGGCGGGACGGTCGTCACTGGGACTTTCTCAAACAGCAAGCACAACGCCGTGACGAAACGCAAGAAACTACCCAACTGGCGTTGGGAAGCGCTGCGCACGACCCTGTGGTTCATGCCGGCGGTCCTCATCGTGCTGGGGACCGTGATTTTCATCGTGACCTTCAAGATCGACGCCGCCGCCTACGAACACCAGATTCAACTTCCGACGTGGCTGCGTAACGGAAGCTCCCAGTCGGGGCGCGACGTCCTCATCGCAATCGCGGCCGCCATCATCACCGTCGTCGGCGTCGTCTTCTCCATCACGATCCTTGCGCTCACGTTGGCCTCACAGCAGTTCGGCCCACGGATGATGCGCAACTTCGTTCGCGACGTCGGTAATCAGGTCACGCTCGGCGTCTTCGTCGGCTCCTTCACCTACTCGGTGCTCGCGCTTGGTTCGATAACTTTCTACTCCCACGGCACCTTCGTGCCGCACCTCAGCATCACGGTCGCCGAGGCAATGTTGCTGCTGGACGTCGTCGTGTTGGTGTATTTCATTGACCACATCGCGGCGACGATCCAGTTGCCCGAAGTAATCGCGAGCATCGCCCGCGACCTCGAGTCATCGATCGACACCGAGTTTCCGATTGCCGACACGTTCGACACGAGGGTCACCGCCTCCCGACTGGATTCGGCCATGTCACCCGAACCAGCGGAACTACTCACCATGATCGACGAGCGCGGTGGGGCCGTGCTCGCCGCCAAGAGCGGCTATCTCCAGTTCGTCGGCTACGCCCAACTCGCCAAGATCGCCAAACTCTTGGACGCGGCGATTCGACTCGATTACCGTCCGGGTCACTTCATCGTCGCCGGGCGACCGGTCGCGAAGGTCTTCCCCCGAGGAGCGGCCGAGCAGGTCGAGAAAGCCCTCGCCCGGGCTCACGTGACCGGACCGCACCGGACCCTCATGCAAGACCCCGTTTTCGCCATCGATCAATTAGTGGAGATCGCCATCCGAGCCCTCTCGCCCGCCGTGAACGACACGTTCACGGCACTTACGTGTCTCGATTGGCTCTCTTCGGGGCTCAGTCGTATATCCAGTCGAAACCTCACCGAACGCGTCTACCGCGATGAGGAAGGGCGAGTCCGTCTCATCGCCGCGGACTGGTCCTACCCGAAGATGGTGAATCGCGCCTACGACAAGATCCGTCAAGCGGCGAGCGGCATGCCCGCAGTGATCATTCGCATGCTGGATTCGCTGCGCGCGGTGGCTGACGCCACCTCGACGGTTACCCAACGCGAGGTGCTGATGCGTCAGGGCGAGATGGTGTTGCGTACCGCGCGCGATTCAGTGACCGAGCCGTATGACATCGAGGACATCGAGTCCCATTTCGCAAGCCTTCGCGAACGCATCTCGGTGATGGACAACCCGGCCACCCCCTGACCAACCGCACCAGAGGAATCAACGTTTCTTCACGATCCCGTACTGGATCATCGTTTCAGCCATGGCGAGGGTCATCTCGGTCAGGTCGCGAGGTTCGAGTCCGAGCTCGGTTTTGATCTTCGCGACGTTGAAGTGGGCGGGATTTCCGACTTCGGGGACGACAAATTTCAAGTCACGATCAAAAACGGCGACCAGTCGCACCGCGAACTTAGGAAGCCTCCTCATCGGAATCTTGTAACCCTCGCTGGCGTAACGCTGGTGGAGAATATTGGCGGCATCAAGTAACGGCACTGAGTCTGAAGCCGCGCAGATGTATCGCTGCCCCGCGGCGGCGGGCAAAGTCATCGCCTTCACGTGAGACCAAGCGACATCACGTACGTCAATGGGAGGGAACCAGACGTCGGGCATACCGGGAATCTCGTGGTTCATCATCCTCTTGATTGCTTCTCCCGAAGAGCTGAAGTGGTCCGAGAGCACGGGGCCCAAAACCAGCCCGGGAAGGATTGTCACTAATTCCATCTTCGAGGTGTTCTGCGCAGAAAGAACGAAGTCCCACGCAGCCTTTTCTGCCACGGTCTTGGACTTCGCGTAGGGATCCACGTCGCTTCACTCCTGCGCGCACCGACGCGCGCAAGACTCGAAGAGTCCCGTCGCGAGCCGGCACGATCATCTCGTTCTCGTCCTTCGGCGTCTTGAGGAAGAGCGGACTGGCAACGTGCAGCACGTAGGTGCAGCCAGCCACGGCCTCGTCCCAACCGTCGTCGATCGTGAGGTCCGCCGCCACGACGCGCAACCGAACATCGAGTGACCCACCCGTTGCGAGGTGCGAACTGATAACTCCGGCAAGTTCGTCACCACGGCTCGTCGAGCGTGCGGTCGTTCGCACGTCGTAGCCCGCTTCGAGCAATTGGAGGATGCAGTGCTGAGCGATGAAACCGGTACCGCCGGTGACGAGAACAGTGTCTGACATAGTGACCCAAATCTAGTGACGCGAGACCAACTGACCACCGACAAGTTGGGATTCGCGGCTGAATACTCAAACCGTTGAGCAGACCGCGTGCGCCATCAAAGGTTCAGAGGAGCCGAGTTCTCGCGTCACGCTCGCGAACCGACCGCTCGCCGTAATCCTTTGCCCATTGAAACGCCGCTGCGGTGTAAAAAGCGTGTTCCACCACGAAATGGTTCTTCTCTTCCAAACGAGCAAGCTCAGCGCTTGCACCTCAAGGAAGCGACTTTGTCCCATATCGCCATGCATCCGAAACTCAGTGTTGCCAGAAAATGCGCGAACGCGGCCGTTTCATTTGTTTCTTCGGGGTTAATCTCAAAGCTCTGTAATGCAGCCGTAATGAACCACCTGCGCTGAGGCGCCTGTTCAGCACTGACGCGTGCAATTTAAGGCTTCCCTAAGATATCGCCCTCAATGCAAACCACGAAGATTCACTAATGTAGTTAAATGACGCGGTCGGATTCTGATGCCACCCATCTCATTTGTGCCATCATCACTCCCAATTATTTGAGTCAATTCCTGATTCTTGGACAGTCGCTCGCGCTCGCAATGCCGGATGCGGTCTTGCGGGTCCTTATCCTGCAGGACTGTAATGACGTCGAATATTTTCAATCTCAAATTGACGAGTACTTGGCTGGTTCATCAAGCGGCGCCGATCATCGTGCAATAACGATCGATCAGGTGAACTGGGAGGACTTCGACATTGAGTCGGCGGTGCTCTTCTACAACACCCTGGAATTCGCAACGTCAGTGAAACCGGCCCTCATGCGATCTTTCCTGGCGCAAGGTTGGCAGCGCGTTACCTACCTCGACCCTGACATTCAGGTGTTCCAGGATTTCACCCACCTATTAGACGACGACGCCGACGTATGTCTGACCCCTCACATCTTCACCGATATTTTGCAAGACGGCTATTCACCGTCATCGCACGACATTCTTCAAGCGGGCTTTTACAACCTAGGTTTCTGTTCGGCACGACCCACGGCGCTACCCTTCCTTAGTTGGTGGAGTGGGCGCCTGCAGTTCGACTGCCTGTTGAACCCGGCGATGGGCTACTTCACCGACCAGCGGATACTCGACTTCGCCACGCTGAGGGCGAAGGTACAAACTCTCGTCGCGCCAGGTTGCAACGTCGCCTACTGGAACCTCCACGAACGCAACGTAATCCTCGACCAGGGTGAATGGAAGATCACCTACGCCGGATCGGTTCATCCCCTTTACTTCTTTCACTTCAGCGGATTTCAACTCGACCGTTCGGCATCGCTTTCGCGACACGCCACTCGCCGCGTGCTGGGCAAGTCCTTACCTCGGAAATTTGCCTTCCAGTACGACGAGATGTTGCGCAACCACCGACTCCAGCACGCGAACCCCACCTTCACCCTGGGCGGGTCTTCCGTGCTCGAACCCCTACCCGTTAGCTGGAGACGCTTTCTACGCGAGGACGCGGACGTGCACGTTCGTGCCGGACTCACTCTTCGCGAGGTGCGTGAAGAGGTCTACGCTCCGGCGAGTCCACTCCTGTGGTTCGCCTGTCTGAGCTGTGGCGACGAACATCGAAATTTCGGTACGAGGTCGCGATCATTCTTGGCAGGTTGGTCGTGCCATCCTTCACTTCAGGGAGTACCTAACGCCATCAGCGCATTCTTCAGGAGCGCTCACCACGAGTTCACGCATACACCAATGGCCCAATTGTCGTGGGCATCGCAGTATTTCGAGCTCCACACCAAGGCCGACGAACGCCTGGCCGCCGAGATCATGGGTAGCGCAGCGCAGTCATTGAGTGAAATGGTGGATCTTCGTCTCATTGGCTACTTCAGCCTTTCGGCGGGCATTGGCCAGATTGCGCGATGGTCACTGGCGACCCTCGAGGACGCCGGTATCCACCCCGCCATTGAGCAGGTTTACGGAAACAACGATTCAAGTGACTATCTTTCGATGCTACTGAGACGCAACAACCCCCTCGCCGCGGCGAACGCCTCAGTACTCTGCTTCGTCAACGCTGACCAATGGAGCCTTGAAGTGAGCGCGGCGCGAGTCGATCCGAGGATCCAGTGCGTCGAGGCGGTCTGGGCGTGGGAACTTGAACACATTCCGAGCGAAATGTATTCGCTCGCCGCCTCGGGCGACATTCATCGGGTCCACGCGCTCTCCCACTGGAGCGCCCAGGCGATGGCGAAGGTCCTTCCGATACCGGTCGACCGGCTCACGCCCTTTGACCTGAGACTTATCGACTCGCTTGCAGATCCGAGCGACTTCGAGCGAGCATCGACCGGTCGGGCGCGGTACATACTGACCACGTTCGACGCCAAGAGCATTCTCAGCCGCAAGAACCCAGAGGGCGTCTTGGCGCTCTGGCAGCGGGTCCAGGCGGACTACCCGGATCTTCGACTAGTGCTCAAGAGCACCAACCTCAGAGACGTGTCGCCCCCGGAACTCCTACAACTCATCGATGGCATGGAGCGTACGGAGCTCGTTGACGAATATCTGAGTGATGATGACTACTTCGAACTGCTAAAAAATTGCGAAGTCTATGTGTCGCTCCACCGCTCCGAGGGCCTCGGTCTCACGCCGATAGAGGCGGCGTTGTGCGGGCTGCCGGTGGTGTACACCAACTACGGGGGTCTCACGGAGTTCCTCGAAGACAGTTACTTTCCGGTTTCCTTCGGTATGTCATTGGTGGGCGAGACCAATCACGAGCTTGGACCCTACGACGAAGTGGCGACGTGGGCCGAGCCGGACCTTGATGACGCGGAGCGCCAATTACGTCGCGCTCTGATGGCGTCGACCGATAGCGCTTCACTGCAACTGCTCGAGCCTGATCGAAAGACCCTGGTGGAGAATCTGGTTACCGCGCAGGAGGAACTGGTGGTCATCGCGCGTCGCCTGACGGCGACCGCGCAGACGAGAGAAGTAATTCGCCACGACGCTTTGATTGAAAGGCTCCTGGCGCCGACCGTAGAACTCGAGAAGCCAGCGCTCGAGCCAGCAAAAGTGAATCCGTTCTTCTTCGCGATAGTGGCAGTGCTCTATCGCATCTACCGATTCTTTCCGACCTGGGTACGATTCCAAGCAAACCTGGCGCTACAAGACTTGCGCCGTGACAAGGCCGACCCACCCGACGCCTAGCGCCGACTCGAGACACTAAATGGCGCCTAAACGATCAGGGGACCACCGTCGTTCCCGCGCTGCCGTCGAGGAGTCCCGGCGCGTCGTCAAAGGTTCCGATGGACCCGCGTTTGCCCGACGCCTTCACGAAACGACACACCGCTTCGACCTTGGGCCCCATTGAACCGGCGGCGAAGCTCATCGCGCGAAGTTCTGCGACGGTGGCCTTGTCCAGAGGGTGCTCAGTCGGAAGTCCGTAGTCCGCGAGCACCGCCGCCACGTCGGTGAGCAGCAGGAGCGTGTCGGCGTCGACGTCACGCGCGATCAACGCCGCAGAGAGGTCCTTATCGATGACCGCCTCCACCCCTTCGAGGTGACCCTTCTTATCGCGCGCAACAGGTATCCCACCGCCGCCCGCACACACCACGATCGTGCCCCTAGCGACCAAGTCTTTGATCGTCGAGATCTCGACCACTTCCATAGGCTCGGGCGAAGGAACGACGCGTCGCCACAGGTCGCCATCCTGACGAAGGGCCCACTTGCCGCCGCCGATGCGACGCGCCTCCTCCTTCGAGTAACCGCGACCAACGAACTTAGAGGGTGCGACGAACGCGGGATCGTTCGTATCGACGATCGTTTGGGTGAGGACCGCGACGACCCGACGCTTGAGGACATTGCCCAGCGCCTGGACGAGCCAGTAGCCGATCATGCCCTGGGTTTGCGCTCCGAGAACGTCGAAGGGGAA
>JBEKWQ010000040.1:0-11794 GCA_049512875.1 Acidimicrobiales bacterium | reverse complement strand
AGGACACCGTGACTCGAGGCACCAGTCTGCTCGAAGCGGCCAAGGTGGTCCAGGAGTTCGGCGCGTTCGTCGTCCTCTTGCTCGCGGTCGTCGATCGCGGCGGCACGGTTGGCGACATGGCGGCGCACGAAGGGCTGGCGTTTGACGCACTGTTCAGCGCGCCGGATTTGGGTTTCTCCTACGAGGGCGCTTAGACCCCACTGGCGAGCGCGTCTAGAACTCTCGCTCGCCATTCGCCGAGTTGGGGATAGTTGTCCTCGGGGGTGTGGCCAAAGCGTAAAACCAAGGCGTCGAGGGCCGGAACGACACTGATCATCTGACCCTCGTAGCCGCTCGCCCAGTACGTGCCGTAGCGGTCGCCGGTGACCCGCCACTGCCACGAGTAGAACGAATCGCTGTCCGGATCCTTGCTGAGCGGCACTTGGGCCGTGGCCGCCCACTCGCGTGAGATCAGTTGTTCGCCGTCCCATTCGCCGCCGCGCAGATAGAGCAGTCCGAACTTGGCGAAGTCCAGAGCGTTGGCGTGAAGGTAACTCGACGCCACGAACACGCCGGTTGGGTCGAAGGTGGCGACCGCGCTCCTCATTCCGAGGGGTTCGAAGAGACGTTGATGGAGATAGGCGTCATAACGATCGCCGTAGCCGACTTGATCGGCCACGATGCGGCTCAGTACGTTGGTCGTGCCGCTCGAGTAGTTGAAGAAGGTATCGGGTTCGTGGGCGAGCGGGAGTGCCGCGGTGTAGCCCGCCATGTCCTGCTTGCCCTCACCGAAGAGCATCTCGATGACGTGACTCTTCTGACCGATCTCGTAGTTCTCGACGAACGCGAGTCCATCACGCATGGCGAGCAGATCCTTGAGTGCGATGGCGTGTCGGGGATCGGTGCTCTCGGACCATTCGCGAACCGGCGCTCGGGCCTCGGGGTCGAGCCGACCTTCATCGACGAGTGTGCCAATGATCATGTGGAGATGGGACTTCGCCATTGACCACGACAGCAACTGGGACTGTGCGTGGATCGGTTCTGGTTCACGGTCAAAGAACTCCTGGACGCCGGCGTAGCGCTCGGCGAGGACCTTGCCACCTTGGATGACGACGACGGCGTTGGTAATCGCGAGTTCGTCGGCGTTGAACGCCTCGTTGACGACCATGGCCAGACGCTCGGGCGAAGCACCCGCTCGAGGCCAGACCTTGGTCGGCCAGTCGACCTTGGTGGGTTGGGCAGCGAAGCTGGGCTCGACGTGCGGTAATTCGTTCATGGTCCCCCGTTCGGTGCCAAGTTACACGGCCCGTTACACGTCATCGGTAGGTTTCGTCGATGACTAGCGTGCCCGATTCCGCCGAGCGGTATTTCTACCGCTCCGCACGGGTGAACGCCCGGCGCGATTCGATGGTGAGCGTCTATCTGGTTGAACGCTGCCACGGTTCGCCGGTCGTCGCGCGCATTGAGCCGCTGGGTCTCGTGCACTCGAGAATTGGCGACCACGAGATCGCTTTGTGCGGACTGCGACGCAATCTCGTCTCGGTGGGGCCGTGGCGAGCGACCCACAGCGCACGACACGCACGCGTGGCGGTTCGCTCGCTACGCCAATGAGTGTTCGTCCCCGGTGACAGCGGTGAGACGAACGGTTGGTGGTCGAGACCGGCGTCGATCCGGTGACCTCACGCTTTTCAGGCGCGCGCTCTACCAACTGAGCTACTCGACCTCCTCGTCACCCCTCCGGGATTTGAACCCGCGACCTCCGCCTTGACAGGGCGGCGTGCACTCCGAGCTGCACCACAGGTCCTCGGTGTTCTCGAAGCGAAGACTCCGAGACGCGAAGTGTCAGTCTATCCGTTGGCGAGCGCGCGAATGGAGGGTCGCCAAACATCGCGATTCGACCGGTTCGTAGACTGCTCTTCGTGTCCGCGGCGCGCACCACTCTCGAATCGACGACGGCCGAGGCGTGAACATCACCGTCGTGCTGGTCGTTCTCGGGGCGGGTCTCGTCCACGCGGTGTGGAACGCTCTGGCCAAGAGCCTCCACGACCAGTTCGCGAGCTTCGCGCTACTCAACCTGGGCGTGGCTCTGGTCTGCTGGTTCACCTGGCCCCTGGTCGGCCTGCCCAAGTCAGGGGCGCTGGTGTACCTCGCGTTCTCGGTTGTGAGTCACGTTGGTTACGAAGTCTTTCTCATGGGTGCGTACCGACGCGCTGATTTCTCCCAGTCCTATCCCATCGCCCGGGGAATAGCGCCGTTGCTGGTCTCGCTCGCGAGTCTGGTCTTCGTCGGTGAACACCTGAGCGCGCGTGGACTGATCGGGGTCGTCGCGATCGTGGTAGGTATCGTCAGTCTCGCGTTTCGAAGGAATCCCACGATCGGACACCGCCAAGGCGTGTACTGGGCGCTGGCGACGGGAGCCGCGATCGCGATCTACACGGTCGTTGACGGCCTGGGCGTGCGCGCGAGCGCCAACGCGCTGCGGTACGGCCTCACCCTGTTTTCGCTCCAGTCGGCGGTCTGGCTGCTTGGAGTGGTGGCGCGCCAGCCGAGGGGCTGGTGGCCCGGGGCGCGGCGCGCGAGCATCGGCATGGCCGGCGGCGTCTTGTCTATGTTGGGCTACGTCGCGGTGCTCTGGGCGCAGATTCGAGCACCCTTGGGTGTCGTGAGCGCCTTGCGTGAGACCGGCGTGCTCTGGGCGGCGCTGATCGGGGTGTTCATCTTTCGCGAAGGACGCGCTCGCCGGGTGGTGGTGCCGGCGACGTTCGTCGTAGGTGGTATCGCGTTGCTCAGCCTCAGTTGACGAGCGCAACCTAGTACGGGAGAACCAAGCAGAACGGGTGACCGACCGGGTCGAGATACACGCGAAAGGTCTCGCCCGGCTGGAACTCGTGTTTGGTCGCACCTTGTTCGAGGATGTAGCGCTCGCTCTCGTCCAGGTCATCGACGATGAAGTCCAGGTGCAGTTGCTGAGGTATCGGACCCACGGGCCACGTGGGTGCGACGTAGTTCTCAACGAGTTGGAACGCGAGGGTGGGCATGCCCTCGTTTAACAAGCGCACCCATTCAATCTCGCCAGAAGGCTCATCGTCCAAGGGTTCGATCTCCATGCCGGTGACGCGCGAGTAGAAGTCCGCAAGAGCGAGTGGATCTGGGCAATCGAGAGCCGTGAGTTCGAGTTGGGGCTTCACGGACACAACGTAGCGTGACACCTTGGACGAGGCAAGTGATTTTGTCTCGTACGCTACGTTGACAGCATGGCTGAAGAAGCGACGTCCGTACCGCCGGTCGCCCCGAAGAACGTCGTGGTGATCCTGCTCGATTCGCTGAACCGTCATCTTCTCGAGGCGTACGGATCTCGGGAGTTCACCACACCGAATCTGAGTCGCTTCGCCAAGCGGGCCCTTCGTTTCACCAATCATCACACCGGCTCGTTACCGTGTATGCCCGCGCGCCACGACGTCCTCTGCGGCGCCCTCGACTTCCTCTGGCGACCATGGGGCTCGGTGGAGATCTGGGAAGACGCGATCACCTACGAACTGCGCAAGAAGGGTGTGGTCACCCAATTGGTAACCGACCACCCCCACCTCTTTGAAGCGGGCGGCGAGAATTACCACACGGATTTCTCGGCGTGGACCTACGTTCGTGGTCACGAGGACGATCCGTGGAAGACGCGCCTGGATCCCTCGTGGTTCGGCGCGCCAGCGCTACCCGCCCAACCCGCGTCCTTTGCGCGCGGCTACGAGAAGTCACGCTCGTATTTTCGGTCCGAGGAGGACTTCCCCGGTCCCCAGACGATGATCGCCGCCGCGACGTGGCTGAAGGACAACGCGCACCAACACGAACGGTTCTTCTTGTTCGTCGACGAGTTCGACCCTCACGAACCCTTCGACACGCCCGAGCCATGGGCCTCGATGTACGACGCCGACTGGAGTGGACCGAAGGTCATCTGGCCGCCCTACACCGACGCCGACGGTCCCACGGTGCCCGACGAACGGACGGGCCGTCAGATCCGGGCGAACTACGGCGCCAAGCTTTCGATGATCGATCACCACCTCGGGCGCGTGCTCGACGCGCTCGACGAACAAGACCTTTGGGCCGAGACCGCAGTGATCGTGATGACCGATCACGGTCACTACCTGGGCGAGCGCGGCGGCATCTGGGGCAAGCCCGGCGTACCGGTCTATTCAGAGATGGGCCACATCCCGCTCATGATCGCCTGGCCCGGCGCGAACGCCGGCGACGTGCAAGACCTGACGACGACCGTCGACGTGCACGCGACCCTGTGCGAGATCTTCTCAGTCACCACCGAGCATCGAACGCACGGTTATTCGCTCGTGCCGGTGCTGAGCGGCACGGGTCACTCAGCGCGTACGCATCTGCTGACGGGGATCTGGGGACGCGAAGTCGTCTACGTCGACAACGACGTCAAGTTCGTACGGGCACCGATTGAGAGCAACCGACCTCTCGAGATGTACTCCAATCGGTGGTCGACCATGCCCGTCCACGCCTTTCCTCAGATTCGACTGCCTCGGCCCAACGTTCGCGCGACACTCAGTTTCATGCCGGGTTCCGAAGTTCCGGTCATCAAGCAGCCTTTTGGCGTCGCCGACGAGGTCCCCTTTTGGGCGAAGATGTCCGCCTTCCACGGTGACGTGCAGTTCAATCGCCGCGAGGACCCGAACGAGGAGCACAACCTCTTGAGTAGTCCCGCGCTTCGTATGTCGCCCGAGGTCGAGGCCTTGCGCGAAGCGCTGAAGGAAATCGAGGCGCCAAGAGCTCAAATGGAACGATTGCTGCTCTAGAGAATCGTCACGCTCCGGGGGAAATCTCTCGTTGTCGTCGCGTACCACTGGGCCGAGGGTTTTGGTGTGCGTGCGAACGTCGTGCGGTCAACGCTCACGATCCCGAACTTCGGACGGTAGCCGAAGGACCATTCGAAGTTGTCGAGTAACGACCACTGGAAGTAACCACGCACGTCCAGACCATCTTCGAGTGCGCGGTGAAGACCTTGGAGGGCACCGGTAAGGTAGCGAATCCGCTGGGTGTCATCGTCGGTGCCGATTCCGTTCTCGGTGACGTAGAGAGGTAGCGGCGAGAACGACGCCGCGCGACGCACCGTGTGCTCGACGCACTGGGGCCAGAAGAGATAACCCATCTCGGTCTTCTCACCGGGCGAGTCCAGGACGACGCCGTCGGGGCCTACGACCATCTTGGTGTAACACTGCACGCCGATGTAGTCATCGCCGTCCAAGGCTCGAAGGTACTTGTCCTCCATTTCGTCGCGCATCGTCTTCATCTTCTCCTCGCCGCCCGGAAGTGCCTCGTACTCTTGCATCGAGAGTGGCATGCCGATCGGATAGGCGCCAGGACTTTCGCGCAACGCCTCGCGCATGGCGACGTGGGCCTCGCGCATCATCTCATTTACGGCGACGAATCGACTTTGATCGGTGACCTGGGGCGGGAACATGCCGATGAGGTAACCCATGACCGCCACAATGTTGGGCTCATTGATCGTGCACGCGATGCCGATGAGGTCGCCAAATTCCTTGCCGACGACTCTGGCGTAGTTCGCGAGCCAGTGCACGATCTCGGGGTTCTCGAAACCCCCGGCGTCAGCGACCCACAGTGGCAGCGTGAAGTGATGAAGGGTCACCACGGGCAAGATCGCGCGGGCGTGGCAGGCTTCGAGCACCGCCCGGTAGTGATTGATCGCCTCGCTCGAGAAGACACCGTGCTCGGGTTCGACGCGCGCCCACTCGATCGAGAGTCGAAAGGAATTCAAACCGAAGTCCACCAGTAGGTCCAGGTCTTCTTCGTAGCGGTGCCACGAGTCGCACGCGGCGCCACACTCCTCGACCGCCACCGTGCCTGGCGCACGTTCGAACCGCCACCAGTCAGTGTTCGTGCCGCCACCTTCGATCTGGTAGGCGGAGGTGGACGTACCCCACAAGAAGTACGAGGGAAAAATGACTTCACGAGGTGCCATAGAACGAATCTAGAGCCGCCGACTTACTTGTCGGTGCAGGTTCTTGGATCGTAACGCCGAGGAATTCCCGCGTTCGGACCATTGGGTTCGTTCGAGCGATGCGTGAAGCGGGTCCGTGATGGAAATCGGCCACGCATGGTTCGTGTTACGTTACGCCACATTGGAGAGGGGACGATCGTGGCACAACGAACGCCGGACAGGAAACTCGCCAGCGCGCACACCGAGGCCGCCCAGGCCTCGGTGCATCAGCGTATTGGTGCAGGCGCAACGGACGATTTCGATCTCGTCGAGCGGGGGCGCCTCGCTGCGGGGATGCCTCGCCAGGTGCGGGGTCGCTTCGCGCACGCCGTGTGGGACCTGGACAGTTACGCCTTCCTCGACGACCCCGCGGCGTCGCAGCCGCCTTCGACCGTGAATCCCAGTCTTTGGCGACAAGGCCGGCTCAACAACGTGGCGGGTCTGTTCGAAGTGGCGCCGGGCATCTATCAGGTGCGTGGCATGGACATATCAAACGTGACCTTCATAGCCGGTGATGAAGGTTGGCTCGTGATCGACCCACTGACCGCCGAGGAGACCGCGAGGGCCGCGCTCGACCTCGTGGACGAACATCTTGGAGCGAAGCCCGTGGTCGCGGTGATCTACACGCACAGTCACACCGATCATTTCGGAGGCATCCACGGAATCGTGACTGAACGAGACATCAATGAAAATTCGGTGCAGATAATCGCGCCCGCCGGGTTTCTCGAAGCGGCCGTCAGCGAGAACGTCATCGCCGGCACCGTAATGCTTCGCCGTGCGACCTACATGTACGGGGCGCTCCTTCCGCACGACGCCCAGGGGCACGTCGACACGGGTCTCGGCAAAGGTCTGCCCGCGCTACCCAAGGTGGAACTCGTCGCGCCGACCCTCGAGATCGCAACCTCCGGCACCGAACTCGTGATCGATGGCATTCGCGTGGTCTTTCAGATGACCCCCGGCACCGAAGCGCCCGCGGAAATGAACATGTTCTTTCCTGACCTGCACGCGCTGTGCATGGCGGAGAACTGCACCGCGAACCAGCACAACGTGTACACACTGCGCGGTGCCCAGATCCGTGACGCCCTGCTGTGGAGCAAATACATCGATGAGTCGCTGGTGCTGTACGGGCCCGACACGGACGTCGTCTTCGCGAGTCACCATTGGCCCCGGTGGGGGCGCGAGCAGGTCGCGTCGTATCTGGCGAGCCAACGCGATGCGTACCGCTACGTTCACGACCAGACGATGCGCCTAGCGAATCACGGCCTCACTCCCAACGAGATCGCCGAGGAACTGACGTTGCCAGAAAGTCTGGAAGACGAATTCTTCAACCACGGCTACTACGGCACCGTGTCACATAACGCCAAAGCCGTGTACCAGCGCTACCTCGGTTGGTTCGACGCGAACCCTGCTCACCTCTGGCCGCATCCGCCGGTCGAAGCGGCCCGACGCTACGTCAAGTTCATGGGCGGTAGCTCGACCGTGCTCGAGAAGGCGCAGACGTCATTCGACGAGGGCGACTATCGCTGGGTCGCCGAAGTGGTGAACCACGTGGTGTTCGCCGAGCCCGAGAACGAGGAGGCGAGATATCTCCAGGCCGACGCGCTCGAGCAACTCGGTTACCAGAGCGAGTCGGGACCCTGGCGTGACTTCTATCTGACCGGCGCGCTCGAATTACGGACGAACGGGACCGCGCTGAAGGGCGTGCGCGGTAACGCACTCGGTCCCGCACTGGTGCGCGCGATGACGGTCGATATGCTCATCGATTTGATGGGCGTTCGTCTCAACGGGCCGCGCGCGGCGCCACTCGATCTTGAGATGAACCTCGTGATCAGTGATCGAGATGACGACGCGTGGTCCTTTGGCGTGCGTCACGGCGTCATACACGCGCGTCACGGCGAGCGCAACGCAGAGGCGACCGTCGAGATCCGCGCGACCCTGGCGGCGTTTTCGGAGTTCTCCTCGGGCTCGAAGCCATTCGAGGAACTGCTCGCCAGTGACGCGTTTCAGGCGACCGGCGACGTGGGTGTACTCGGAACTTTCGTGGATTGTCTGGACGATTTCGAATTCGGTTTCGAGATCGTACTGCCTTAGGATTTCAGACGGTTGATGACGTCGTCCACCACGCCGCTGGTGGTCGCCTCGCCCCCGAGGTCGAAGGTACGTATTCCCGCGGCAGCGCCTTCGAGCGTCGCGGTTCGTAGACGTTCGCCCGCGACCCGGAAACGCGGGTCGTCGAGACGAAGCGCCGCCTGGTCGAGTAGCGCCGCTTGGGCGAGCAGCATCGCCATCGGGTTCGCGACGTTCTTGCCCTGCAGGGTGGGTGCGGTCCCGTGAGGTGCTTCGGCCATGGCGACGCGAGGGTGAAGGTTCTCATCGAGGGCCATCAGCACGGACTCGGCGCCCGCGATCGAGCCGAACATGGCGAGCACGAAGTCACTCAAGCAGTCGCCATCGCGATTGAGTGAAGGGATGACCAGGGTTTGTTCGTGCACGTCGGTGAGCAGACCCGCGTAGGTCGCGTCGATGAGGGTGGGTCGGTAGGTGACGTCCGGATAACGTTTCGCGGCGGCGTCCATCTCTTCTTTGAGCATGCCCTCGTAGGTGGGCGACACCGTCCACTTCGGTCCTCCGTAGACAACGCCGTGGGCCTGAGCGGCGGCCTTGAATGAATATTCCGAGACGAAGCGGCAGACCGACCGTTCGATTCTTTCGGTGCGCCACGCCACTTCGTCGAAACTCCCGGGCGTCCCCTCACGCCCTTCGTCGGCGCCGTAGGCGTCACCGACCGCCATACGGATCACGATGATTGGCTTGTTGGTGGCGACGACGGGAGAGACACCAGGGATACGTCGACCAGTTCGTACGATCACGGAGCCGCCGATGCCTTCACGCAGGAGTCGATTGGGCGAACCGACGCCGTCCATCTCGGGCGGCGTGATGGTGGCTGCCTTGAGCCCGAGACCGGTCTCCACCATCGCGGCCGCCGCTTCTCGAACGACGCCGTTGTTCGTCTCGCGACGGTTTCCCAGGGAAAGATCAAAATGTTCGAATTGGAGGCTGACGCCAAGTAGCTCGCTTGTCATCACCCGGAGTGATTGGTCGAGTAGTTCTTGGCCAGTTTCGTCGCCGTCACAGACGATGACCTTTGCGATTGTGGTCGCCATTGCAACTCCTCATGGTCAGATGAACCGTGTCGCGCGAGAACACCACGGCGTTGCTCAACGATAATGCAAAGAAAAATGGCCAGTCACCCTTGGATACGTTTGATCACGCGGATGGACCTTGAGGGCGCGACGTCATTCTCAATTTCTTCGCTTTCGCACTTCGTGTGCGGCGAGAGTAGTTTGGTCCACTATGAGCGGGGAGCCCACGATCGAAGCCACGTTGGAACTGGAAGATGTCACCGTGCGATTCGGTGGATTGCTTGCTCTGGATCAGGTTTCCTTTGACGTCCAACCAAAAGAGATCGTGGGTCTCATTGGTCCTAACGGTGCCGGCAAGACGACCGCGTTCAACGTGGTCTGTGGTTTCCAAAAAGCCGATGCCGGTTCTGTGCGGTTTCCCGCGTTGGGTCACCGCGCCCTGAAGACCTCGCAACTGTGCGCGGCCGGCGTGGCTCGCACGTTGCAGGGAGTGGGACTCTTCACGAACATGAGTGTTCTGGAAAACGTGATGGCAGGCGCTCAGGGACACGTGGGTCGTGGATTCGCGTCGTCGCTCTTCGGGTTTCCCGCCGGTTATCGCCATGAATTGAAGCTGCGCGAGGACGCGATGACCCAACTGGAGCGATTGGGTATCGCAAAGTTCGCGTCCGCGCTGCCTTACAGCATCCCTTACGGCATCTCCAAGAAGGTGTCCATCGCACGAGCCTTGATGGGAAAGCCGACGCTACTCATGTTGGATGAACCGGCTTCGGGTCTCGACGAGAACGAACTTCAGGAATTGGCTGAGTTGATTGTCCAGTTACGTGAGTCAATGAGTGTCTTGTTAGTTGAACACAACATGGACTTCGTTATGCCCTTGGTGCACCGACTCGTCGTGCTCAACTTTGGCAAGGTGATCGCAACCGGAGCTCCGGCGAACATCAGCACGAACCCTGACGTTCTGGCCGCCTATCTCGGAGTCGACTCGTGATTCGGGTCGAGAATCTGACGGTGAACTATGGGGCCATTCGCGCGCTGGACGACGTAAGCGTCCAGGCCAACCCCGGACGAGTGACGGCGATTTTGGGGGCCAATGGCGCCGGAAAGTCGACTCTTCTTCGAACCATTTCGGGTCTCGTCGCGCCCAAGAGCGGGAATGTCTTTCTTGGCGACCGCTCGATATTGTCGACGTCCACCGAGAACATCGCTCGACTCGGTGTTGCGCACGTGCCCGAAGGTCGGGGCGTCATCTATGAACTCACGGTCGAGGAGAACCTACGCCTCGGCGCCTTCGCGAGCAAAGTCGACATTGGCGCAGGACTCGAAAAGCAGTACACGCAATTTCCGGTCTTAGGTGAGCGACGCAAGAAGTATTGCGCGACCTTGTCCGGGGGCGAACGTCAAATGTTGGCCATGGCACGAGCGCTCATCAGCAATCCCCGGGTGTTGCTGTTAGACGAGCCGTCGCTTGGTCTGGCGCCCCAAGTGACGTCAGAACTGATGAACCTCATCCTCGAGCTCTGTCACGCCAGTGATCTGACGGTCATGTTGGTAGAGCAGAACGCGAAGAGTGCGTTGCGAATCGCCCACGACGCGGTCGTGTTGCATTTAGGGACCGTCGTAGCAAGTGGTGAAGCGCAGGCAATCGCCAATGACAAGAATCTTCGTCATTACTACCTTGGCTTGGTTCAATGATGAGCGCCTTTCTCGCCTCTCCAATCATGCACAACATCTTCGCGGGTTTGGCGCAGGGCGTTATCTACTCTTTGGTTGCCCTCAGCCTCGTGATCATCTGGCAGTCGACACACGTACTCAATTTCGCCCAGGGCGCGATGGCGATGTTCGCCAGTTACATCGGCATGACCGAAGTGGACCGGGGTCTGAATTACTGGTTCTGTCTGGTGGTGTCCATTGCTGTTGGATTTCTGTTCGGAGGACTCACGGAACGCGTCCTCGTCCGCCCTCTCTACGGCAAGCCCGCGATCAATGCCATTGTGGTCACGGTCGGTTTTCTGGGTGTGATCGAGGCGGTGGCTCAGGCGATTTGGACCAGCACCACGCGAAATATTGCGACACCACTGTCCCAGATCTATTTCCACGATCAAGGACGAGTGGTTTTGCTGTCGCCCTTCATCCTGTTTCAATTCGGCCTCGCAGTGGGGATCATGGCCCTGGTCGCCGCGCTCTTTCGCTTCACGAACCTTGGACTCAAACTTCGCGCGTCGGCACTCGCGCCCGAAGTCGCCCGTCTGCTCGGTGTTCGGGTCAATCGAATGCTCACGATTGGTTGGATGTTGTCGGCAGGCGTCGGCGTCGTCGCAGCGGTCATCGTTGCGTCAGGGAGCTTTGGTCTTTATCCCAGCGACATGGACGGGATCTTGATCGCCGGTTTCATCGCCGCCGTGGTGGGAGGCTTGGATTCGCCCGTGGGCGCGGTCATTGGGGGACTGCTCATTGGCATCGCTGAACAGTTTGTTTTGGCCTACTGGTCGGCTGATCTTGCGTCCCTTGGCGGGCTCATCATCCTGGTCGTCGCGTTGATGATCAGACCACAGGGCATCTTCGCCAAGAGCGTCAGCAGGCGAGTCTGATGAGCTGGTTTCGCTCAATCGTTGCTCAAGAGCGAACGACCGCACGTCTTACCGGTGTGTTGGCCGTTACCATACTC
>JBEKWQ010000039.1:0-10107 GCA_049512875.1 Acidimicrobiales bacterium | reverse complement strand
GCGCGCAGCTCCTCGAGCAGGGTGTCCTCGAGTGGACCGTGAATTTGAACCACGTCGACGCCACTGGCTTCAACCATCGCGACGACGAACTCACTCACGTCGTTACGAAAGACTCCCACGTGGGTGATGCCCGCGCTCGCGGTGACGATGTCACGCGCGAGTTGTGCGCCGACGTGGCGCTTGGAGGTGGCGAAGATCACACCGAGCGCGTCGGCACCGGCGTCGCGAACCACCAGCGCGTCATCGACCGACGTGACCCCGCAGATCTTGACCAACCGCTCGCGCGCGGCGAAGTCAGTCACGCCCTGACCTCGTTACCGACGCGAACTCGCGAACCAGGGCCGCTGGGTCGCTCGAGCGCACGAACGCCTCGCCGACGAGGACCGCGTCAAAGCCCGCGTGGGCGGTGCGTTGCACGTCACTGACGCTGGTGATGCCGGACTCGGCAACGCGCACCGCCGTGGGATCGAGGGCCGACACGAGCGCGGTCGCGCGCGCCTCGTCGACCTCGAAGTTGCGCAGGTCGCGTTGGTTCACGCCGACGATGCGCGCCCCCACGTCCGTCGCTCGCCGAGCCTCGTGCGCGTCGTGGACCTCGACCAGGGCGTCCAGATTCACCCGGTGCGCGAGATCGAGGAACGTCCGTAACTCGTCATCCTCGAGCGCGGCCACGATCAAGAGCACGGCGCCCGCTCCCATCTGGGCGGCGTCAAGGACGTCGTTCTCGCTCACCGTGAAGTCCTTTCGCAGCACCGGCAGGACGGTGTTGGCGCGCACGACACTGAGATCAGCACTCGAACCGGCGAAATGGTCCTCGTCGGTCAGCACCGAGACGGCGCTCGCGCCACCACCCTCGTAGGCGCGCGCGAGGGCGGCGGGGTCCAGGTTCTCGTTGATCCAACCCTTTGAGGGTGAACGCCGCTTCACCTCGGCGATCACCTTTATCCGCGTGGTTGCGTCTGGTCTCAGCGCCTCAAGGAACGATGGACCTTGGTAGTAGAGCGTCTCGGCGCGCTCTTGCCAGACCCGCCGGTCTCGTCGAGCTCGGTCACGGTGCGCGTTAAGGATCGCGTCGAGATACGTGGCCGCCATCGTCCAATCGTACCGGGACGAGTTCACGACACCCGCGCGACTAACTTGTCCCTATGCCGCGAGCCCTTCTCGTTGATCGATGATCTCGTCATTCTCCCAGGACGTTCTCAATCCCCTCGTGCGCGGTACGAACCTCGAACGTGACCAGGCGCGCGAGGCGCTGCACGAGATTCTGGGTGGTCACGTCGACGGCGTGCTGATCGCGAGCTTCCTCACGGCCCTCACCGCCAAGGGAGAGACCGCCGACGAGATGACCGGCTTCATCGACGCCATGATGGCCTCGGCCACGACGTTCTCGGTAGGTCCGGACGCGATCGACCTCGTGGGTACCGGCGGTGACCAATTACACACCGTGAATATCTCGACCATGGCGGCCTTCGCGGTCGCCGGATCCGGCGTTCGCGTGGCCAAGCACGGCAATCGCGCGGCGTCTTCCTCGGTGGGCTCGGCCGACGTGCTCGAAGCCCTCGGCGTGCGACTCGACGTCGAGGTCGCGACCGTGCAGCGATGCGTCGAGGAGGCGGGCATCGGGTTCCTCTACGCGCCGAAGTTTCATCCGGCGCTCGCTCACCTCACGCCGATTCGACGGGCGCTCGGGTTTCGCACGATCTTTAACGTCCTGGGTCCTTTGGCGAACCCCGCCCTCGTGCAACGATCGCTCATCGGGGTCGCCCAACGCCACCTCCTGGGATCCATGGCCCAGGTCTTGCACGCGCGTGGCATTCGCTACGCCATCTTGGTGAACGCCGACGACGGACTCGACGAACTCTCGCTCGGCTCGGACTCGACCCTGCACGTCATCACCCCCGAGGGGGTCGACGTGCGGCGCCTCGACGCCGCGGGCGAGTTGGGGCGCCGTCACGACGCCACGAGTCTGCGCGGGGGTGACGTCGAGGAGAACGTGCGCGCCGTGCGTTCCTTCCTCGAAGGATCACCCGGTCCCGTCTTTGACGTCGCGTGCGCGAACGCCGCGCTCGCGCTGATGGTGGCGGGCGTCGCGAACGACCTCAACGAGGGCTTCGAACTCGCCACCGAGAACGTGCGCAATGGCAACGCCGCACTCGCGCTCTCGTCGCTCGTCGACGTCTCGAACGCCTAGAGCAGGCGCAGGTCGGTTCGGTAGCGCTTGGCGTTCCACACGTAGAGTGCGGCGCCACGCTCGATCTCCTCCTGGGCGCTCGCGCCCTCTTTGATCTGCGCGGGCACGCCCACCGCGAGGGCCCCTTCAGGCACCTCGGTGCGGTTTCGCACGACGGCGCCGGCCGCCACCGTGGCGCCGGAGTGGACGTGGGCGTGGTGCAAGATGACCGAACCACTTCCCACGAGCGCGCGGTCGTGGATCACGCATCCCTCGAGGTGCGCGAGGTGACCGATCACGCAGTCGTCTCCCACCACCGTCGGGAACGCCTCAACCGCGTGCACCACCGTCCCGTCCTGGATCGAGGTTCGCGCCCCGATGATGATCGTGCCGTAGTCGCCCCGTAGCACCGCGCCCGGCCAGATCGACGATTCGGGGCCGACGCGCACGTCACCAATCACCACCGCGTCAGGGTGCACGAACGCCTCGTGATCGATTGACGGCACGCGTTCGCCGAGGGCGTAGATGGGCATCAGAACCTCCTATGGGATAGCCACGAAATTAACTGATAGAGGCGCCAGCCGAGGTAGATCACCGACGAGACAATGAAGAACCGCCAGAGCCAGGGCATGGGTTCCTTGACGACCTCGGGTACCTGTTCACCGCAGACCTCACAGACTTCGCCCTCGACGGGCCGGTCGCAGTTCTCGCACCACCTTGCCACTATTCCACCCGTACGCGCACGCGAAGGGGCGAGGAGCCGAGCTCGAAACGCTCGCGAAGCGACCGCTCGACGTAGCGCATGTACGTCGCGGGCAAGCGACCCGCCACGAACAAGGTGAAGGTGGGTGGCTCGGTCGCGCCCTGGACCGCGTAGCGGATCTTTCCCGTCGGTGCGGGTTGCTTGATCTGCAGATCGCGAATCGCCCGATTGAGTGCGCCGGTGGGAACGCGCTTGACGTAGTCGGCCGCCGCGATCGAGAGTGCCGGCAGAATCCGGTGCACGCCCTTGCCGGTGGTGGCGGTCGTTTTCATCACCGGCGCGTCACCCAAAAAGGCCAGCTTCTCGCCCACGCTCGCGAGGACGGCGTCGCGCTCGTCGAGCGGCACCAGTTCCCACTTGTTGAGCACGACCAACGCCGGGCAACCCGCGGCGGAAATGCGCTCGGCGAGACGCTGGTCCTGACCGGTCGCGCCGATCGTCGAGTCGATGACGAGCACCGCGATGTCGGCACGGTCGAGGGCGTCGAGACTACGCAACACCGCGAACGTTTCGAGGCCCGCCTCGGTCTTGGCGCGACGGCGCATACCCGCGGTGTCGATGAAACGAATGAGGCCCGCCTCGGTGTTCACCACGGTGTCGATCGCGTCACGAGTGGTGCCGGGCATGTCGTGCACGACCGAACGTTCCTCCCCGATGAGCTGGTTGAAGAGCGTTGATTTGCCGACGTTGGGTCGTCCCACGATCGCCACGCGAAGCGCGCCGTCGTCGTCGGCGTCCGCCACCTCTTCAACCTCGAGTTGCTCGCCCAGTTCGTCGACGACGTAATCCAAGAGGTCGCCCGACCCGCGCCCGTGTAGCGCACTCACGGTGTGGGGATCACCCGCGCCCAGTTGGAGGAACTCCCAACTAGTGGCCTCGTGCTGGACGTCGTCGACCTTGTTCACGACGAGCACCACTTTGTGGCCACTTCGAAGCGCCCAGCGCGCCGCGTGCGTGTCCTCGTCGACGAGACCGGTCGTGACGTCCACGACCAAGAGCACCAGATCGGCGTTGGCGAGGGCGGCGTTGGCCTGCTCGGAGACCTTGCCCTCGAGCTCGCTGCCCGACTCGAGCCACCCCCCCGTGTCCACGACGTCAAAACTGAGACCACGCCACTCGACTTCGACGGCCTTGCGGTCGCGGGTGACCCCACGATGCTCCTCGACGACCGCGACGCGCTTGCCGGCGAGACGGTTGACCAACGAGCTCTTACCGACGTTGGGTCGTCCGACGACGACGACCTGGGGACGCCTCACGAGGAGACCAGTCGTCGAGCGCGAGCCGACTCGAGGGCGTGGCGCAGGTCTTGACCAGTCGTGCGCACGGCGCGCACCTCGCGAATGAGGTCGTCGATCGTCAGTCCGTCGAGGAAACGACCTTCGGAGAGGCACACGTCAGGCACCAGACAGGTCGACGAAATGGGCACGCTGGCGATCGCTTCGTTAACGTCAGTTCCGGTGAGCAGGCCCGCGACCTTGATGTTGCCGCCGAAGTAGCGGTTCACCACGGCGAGGATCTTGACGTCGGCGTACCCGTGGGCGTCGAACAGTTGACGAAGCAGGGGCGCGGCGTACTCGCCGGTCACCACGACCACGTCACTCGCCTGCCCGCTGAACTCCTTGGCGTTCGACGGTGCGCGGTAGCCCCACGCGGGCGCGCCGTCCACGGACTGGAAGAAGCCCGTGCCGAGCTTCTCCATCTCGAAGGCGCCCGCGAAACTCTCGGTGAAGGCGGCGACCAGTCCGATGCCGTTCTCGGCTTGGTCGAGCGAGTCGAAACTCGCCGCGGCCGGCGGCGTCCGACCCGCCACGAGGTAGAACTCGTCACTCGCGTAGACGCTGACCCGTCCGAGCACTTCGAGCGAAAGGTCACGGTACCGTTCGGCGAGGGCCACGACCTGGGCCGCCTCGTCACGGGTGTGGGCGCGCATAGTCGCCTCGCCCGAGAAGGCGCTCACCCCCACGGGCACCAGGGCGACGCTCGCCAGTTCAGGGTAGAGCGAGAGCACGTCGCTGAGCGTGCGCTCGAGGTGTGCGCCGTCGTTGACCCCGGGACAGACCACCACCTGGGCGTGAACCTCGACGCCGGCGCGCAAGAGTTCGCGAAGCCAGCGCAAGCTCGTCGCGCCTCGCGGATTGCGCAGCATCTCGGCGCGCAGTTCGGGATTGGTCGAGTGCACGGACACGTAGAGCGGTGAGAGACCCTCGTCTAGCACCCGCTCGAGGTCGAACTCGGTGAAACGCGTCAGGGTGGTGTAGTTGCCGTAAAGAAAAGAGAGGCGAAAATCGTCGTCCTTCACGTAGAGCGATCGGCGCATGCCCTTGGGCAACTGGTAGATGAAACAGAACGAGCAGTGGTTGTCACAGGTCCGGATCCGGTCAAAGACCGCCGAGTCGATCGAGATCCCGAGCGGCTGACCGACCCCTTTTTGAATGCTGACCTTGCGTAGGAGCGGCTCGCCCTCTCGACGCACCACGAGAATCACGTCCTCGCCGTCAATCAGTTGCTGGTACTCAATGATGTCGGTAGGTTCGCGGCCATTGACCGAGACCAGCTCGTCGCCGAGCGCCAGATCCACCGTCGAAGCCGGTGAATTCAGGGATATTGAGGAAATTCGGGCGCCCGACACCCTTCCAGCCTACGGGGTAGCCCCAAGTCCAACTCACTAGGCTGGCGTGGTGAAAGTCGACACCGTGATCCTCGCGGCACCCCGGGGATTCTGTGCCGGCGTCGAAAAGGCGATCAAGGCCCTGGACTGGATGACCAGGGTCTTCGAGCCACCGATTTATTGCTACCACGAGATCGTCCACAACCAGTTCGTGGTCCAGCACTTTCGCTCCCTGGGCGTCGTGTTCGTCAACGACGTGGCCGACGTGCCCCAAGGGTTTCCGGTCATGTTGAGCGCCCACGGTTCGCCGCCCCAGGTCATCGACGCGGCCAAAAAAGGTGGCGGTACGGTCGTGGACGCGGTCTGTCCCCTCGTCACCAAGGTGCACCACGAGCTCAAGGTTCGAGCGAAGAAGGGCTACACCGTGCTCTACGTGGGCCACGAGGGCCACGAGGAAGCGGTGGGCACGATGGCGGTCGCACCCAAGTCGGTCCACCTCATCGAATCGACCGGTGACATTGACTCCTTGGCGCGCAAGAAGAAGGGACCCTTCGCGTTGCTGAGCCAGACCACGCTCAGTTTTGACGAATGGAAGCACCTTCGCGACTACGCCGAAGATCGTTTCCCCGACATCTGGATGCCCAACCGCAGCGACCTGTGCTTCGCCACGACCAACCGTCAAGCGGCGCTGCGCGCAATCGCGACCCACGCTGACGCCGTGATCGTCATCGGCTCGGCGAACTCGTCCAATACCGTGGCGCTCACCGAGACCGCCAAGGCCGTGGGATGTGCGCGGGTGTTGCGGGTCAACAGCGCCGCCGATCTGCCCGATGACCTCGAGGGCACGGTCGCGGTCACCGCGGGGGCGTCCGCTCCCGAATCCCTGGTCAACGAGGTTCTCGAGGTCCTGGACCCGGTCAACGGCGTCACGGTCAAATCGGTCACCGTCGAAGACGAGTATTTCCCACCGCCGCCCGAACTGCGCGAGATACTGAAGTCCTTGTCGGCGTTGATCGAACTGCTGTTACAAACGTCGAAGGTCTCCACGTTCGACGCGCAGGCGGATCGTGAATTCACCGCCGCCCAAGTCCTCGCCCCCAGCTAAGGGAAAACGCGAATCCTCGCTATCATTTATCAATGAGTTCTTTCTCGAGCATGGACGTCTCGACGCGCGAGCAGTGGATGACCATCGCCGAAAAGACCATGGCCGCACAGCCGCGCGTTGGCCAGCAGCTCCTGTCGATGGTGCGGGGCCTCAGTGAGATCACCGACGGTTTCTCGGTTGACCAGATGGAGCACGCCCTGCAGACCGCCACCCGTGCCGAGCGCGACGGAGCCGACGAGGAGGTCATCGTCGCCTCGTTGTTGCACGACGTCGGCAAACTGATCTCGGTTCCCAACCACCCCAAGATCGCCGCCGAGATCTTAAAGCCCTACGTGCGTCACGAGGTCTATTGCATGGTCGCCTACCATCAGGATTTCCAGGGTCGTTACTACTACGAGTACCTGGGCATGGACCCCACGCTTCGCGCGAAGCACGTCACCGAGACTTGGTATCCGCTCGCCGAACGCTTCGCCGACGATTGGGATCAGAAGGCCTTTGACCCGAACTACCCGTCCCAGACCCTCGAACACTTTGAACCCATGGTCCATCGCGTGTTCGCCCAAGCGAAGTCCCTCTAGAGACCGTGGTCGTCGAGAACCTCGAGAAGCGTCGTAGCGCGCGCCTGCGCGCTTACGCGATCGACCAGGCGCTCTCGCGCATGGCGGCCGAGTATCCGGACTTCGCGCCCGAACAGATCGTGGCCTCGATCTGCGCCTACGAGGAGGAGGGCAACATCGGCGCGGTACTCGAGAAGATGCCGACGTCGATCGACGGCATGGCCTACACGACCCTCGTAGTCGTGGACGGCGGCGAGGACCGCACCGCCGAGATCGCACGATCCTTCGCCGGAGTCGTGGTGATCGAGTTCCCGGTCAACCTCGGACACGGCGTCGCCCTGCAGGTCACCTACCGCTACTGCATCGACCACGGCGTCAAGTACATCGTGACCCTCGACGCCGACGGACAGAACGACCCCGCCGAGATCCCCCAGGTCCTCGCACCGCTCTTGAGCGACCAGGCGGACTTCGTGGTGGCGAGCCGCCGCCTGGGCGTCGACAAGACCACCGATCGCTTTCGCAAGACCGGCGTCTTCTTCTTCTCCTTCATCATGAACCGCATGACCGGCGCCAGACTCACCGACACCTCGACTGGCTACCGCGGGCTACGCGTGACGATGATGGCAGACGTCATCGACCGACTCACCCAAGAGCAGTACCAGACCGCCGAACTACTCATCACGTGCCTCAAGCGTGGCTGGCGCGCCGCCGAGGTGCCAACCATCTGGTACCCGCGACACTCGGGCACCACCAAGAAGGGCAAGAACTGGCTCTTCGGGTTCCGCTACGCCAAGGTCGTCTTTGGCACGTGGTGGCGCGAGCGCTAGTTGTCCGCCATGCTCTCGTGGTAGAGCCGTTCGAGCGCGACGCGTAGTTCCTCACTCTTGGCCGCGACCGCCGAACGCGCCACGCGACCTTCGGAAGACGGCGGCGCGATGGGCTCGCCCACGATGACGCGAATCTTGGTCGGGCGCGGGAACTTGGCCCCGTGGGGCATCGCGCGCTGGCTTCCCCCGATCCCGACGGGTACCACGGTCGCCCCGGTGCGCGCCGCGACGAACATCGCCCCGTCGTGCAGCGTCAGGACCTCGAGGCCCTCCTTGCGGGTGCCCTCGGGGAACAGCACGAGGGCCTGACCCTGTCGCAGCACCTCCTCGGCGGCACTCATGGATTCGCGGTCCGCGGTGCCCCGACGCACGGGAAACGCGCCGAGTCGCACCAGTAGCCCACCGAGCACGGGTACGTGGAACAAGGAGTCCTTGGCCATGAAGAACACCTTGCGCGGCGAGATGAACAACGTGAAGGCGAAGTCCAAATTCGAACGGTGAATGGGCGCGATCAGTACCGGACCGCTGCGCGGGATGTTCTCGCGACCCTTCACGAGGGGACGAAAGAAAACCGTCGCGAGCACCTTGAGCAGGATCGCCGCGACGTAGTAGATCGGCGTCTTGTTCGGATTCAGTTCGAGGTGATGCTCTTCAGGCACGCCACTATCTCCTCTACCACGTCGTCGACGCGTCGCCCCGTCGTGTCTAGCACGAGCGCGTCGGGGGCCTGGCGAAGCGGTGACGTCTCGCGGGTCGAATCCGCCAGGTCGCGTCGCCGCACCGAGGCGCCACCCTCGTCGCCGCGTCGACGCGATCGCTCGTCGAGTGACGCGGTCAAGTACACCTTGAGCGTGGCCTCGGGAAAGACCACCGTCGTGATGTCACGACCTTCGACGACGGTTCCCACGTCCTGGGCCGCGGCGATCTCGCGTTGTCGCGCGACCATCGATTGGCGCACCAGAGGATTGGCCGCCACCACCGAGACCGCGACGTTCACCGCGTCGCTGCGGATCTGGTCCTCGACGTCACGCCCGTTCACCGTCACGCGCGGCAGGGTCGTGATGATCGCCGACTCGGCCAATTGACCCATTGCGTGCTCGTCGTTGACGTCGATCCCCCGGGCCAACGCTTCACAGGTGATCGCCCGGTACATCGCCCCGGTGTCGAGGAACGTCCAGCCGATCGCGGCCGCGACCGCGCGCGCCACGGTGGACTTGCCCGAGCCCGCCGGTCCGTCGATGGCGATGACCTCGCGACTCACGAGAGCGCCGCGAGGTCAGCAAAGAATCCCGGATAGCTGGACGACACTGTCGTCGCCCCCCCGATTACGCACCCCTGTCCCGCGCTACCCGCCACGGCGGCGGCCATGACCATGCGATGGTCGAGGTGCGCGTCGATCACGAAAGGCGCAAAGAGCCTCGCGCTCGAGAGACCCTCGACGAAGAAGTCGTCGCCCTCGGCCCAGGCGCGACAACCGAGTGCGCGCACCAGCGTCATCGCGCCCTCGAACCGGTCCGACTCCTTAAGGCGCAACTCACCCATGTCGCGAAACGCGCTCACGCCACGCGCCGCCGCGGCCGCGACGGCGAGAATTGGTACTTCATCGACCGACGGGATCTCACTTGAGAACACTTCTACGCTCACCAGGGCCGAACTCTTCGTGCGCAGTGACAGACGAGCGTCGTGATGCTCAATCGAGAGTTGCGCCCCCATCCGCTCCAAGACGTCCACGAAACCGACACGCTCGGGCGTAGCGTCAACGTCGACGATCGTGAGGTCCGCGTCCTCGTGGATGGTGCCGAGCACGCTGAAGAACGCCGCTTGCGAAGGGTCCCCCGGTACTACCCACGATGTCGCCTGGGGTCGACCCGGTTGCAACGTGACGACGCGACCGTGCGCCACGTCGACGCTGTCAATCGCGATGCCGCTCGCTCGAAACATCTCCTCGGTGGTGCGCCTCGTGCGCACGTCCTCGCGCACCGTGCTCGGGGCGTCCGCGTGGAGCCCGGCGAACAGTATGCAGGACTTCACCTGCGCGCTCGCGGTGGGCACGCGATAGTCGATCGCGCGCAGTTTC
>JBEKWQ010000038.1:0-17106 GCA_049512875.1 Acidimicrobiales bacterium | reverse complement strand
TTCGTGCACCGGCTCGGTGGCGAGGACCTTGTTTGCTTCGGCCTGCAGTTCACTCGGTATGCCTCCGAACGGGAGACCAGTCTGCTGGGACGCTCCGAACATCGCGCCACCCCCGCCACCCCAGCCGCCGCCCCAGGCCATTAGTCGTCTTCCCGGCTGGTCTGGGCGAGCACCTCGCTGTAGAGCGGTGAGGTGGCGAGTAGGTGCTCGTGGGTTCCCGTAGCGACGACGCACCCCTCGTCGAGCAGGATAACCCGACTCGCGAGCGCGATCGTCGAGATGCGGTGCGCGATCACGATCGTCGTCCGTTGGTGCAACAGCGTACGTAGCGCCTCGTAGATACCCGCCTCGATGTGCACGTCGATGGAACTCGTGGCGTCGTCGAGGATGAGTATTGGTGGGTTCACGAGTAGCGTGCGCGCGATGGCGATGCGCTGACGCTGACCGCCCGAGAGCGTGTAACCGCGCTCGCCGATCACCGTGGCGTAACCTTCGGGCAAGCGATCAATGAATTCGTGCGCGTTCGCCGCTCGGGCGGCGGCCTCGATCTCCTCGGCCGAGGCGTCGGGCTTGCCGTAGGCGATGTTCTCGGCGATCGAGACCGAAAAGAGAAAAGGTTCGTCGAGCACCACGCCCACGTTCTCGCGCAGCGAACTCAGCGTCGCGTCGCGCACGTCGGTGCCGTCGACCAGGACCGAGCCGTCGCTCACGTCATAGAACCGCGTGACCAAGCGGGCGACCGTCGACTTGCCCGAGCCGGTACGCCCGACGATGGCGACGGTTTCGCCGGCCTCGACGTGCGCGTCGAAATCGACGAGAATCTCGGCACCGTTGGCGTATTCGAAGCGAACGTGGTTGAAATCGAGGGTGCCCTTCACGTTCGCGAGGTCAAAGGCGCCGGGACGTTCGACTATGTCGGGACTCTCGTCGAGGACCTCGAAGATCCGTTCGGCGCTCGCCTTGGCGCGTTGTCCCATCATCACGAGCTGGCCAAGCATCATGAACGGAGCCTGGAGCATTAAGAGATACGCGTTAAAGGCGAGGATGCCACCAATGTTGAGGTGTCCGTCCAAGACCATCCACCCGCCAAAGAACAGGACGAGGGCGAGGCCGACCTGAGGGAGGTTCTGGACCCACGGTGACCACGCGCCGCGGAACTGAGCGTCCTTCACGTAGGCCCAAGCGACGCGTTCGGCGGCGTCGGCGAGGCGATTCACCTCGGCCTCTTCCTGGGCGAAGGACTTCACGACCCGCACTCCGTTGATGTTCTCGTCGACGATCGTCGCGACGTCGGCGAGACGCGCTTGGGTGATCCACGAGATGGGAAAGAGCACGCGACGCATGCGGATGCCGATGAAGTACATCGCCGGCATGATCGTCATGGCGATGAGCGCCAACCACGGGTCGATCGAGAGCATGAAGCCGAACGCGATGACGCCAATCGAACACTGCACCATGATGAGCGGCGCGAAGGTGGAATACATCTGGACGCTGCGGATGTCGCTGTTCGCACGACTGATCAATTGACCCGACTGCACCCGGTCGTAGAAGCTGAAGGAGAGCCAACTGAGGTGTTCGTAGATCAACGAACGCAGGTCCGCCTCGACGTTGTAGGCCGTGTAGTACACGTACTGGCGTGAGATGATGCCCGTGACGCCCGCGAGCAGTCCCACGAGCAGAATCTGGATCACCTCGTGGTGCAGGGCCGTTGAATGGTGTTGGATGCCGGTGATCGCGTGGTTCAGCATGTTGGGCACGAGGGTCTGGAAGACCAGACTCACGAACGAGAGCCCGATGGCGGTAAAGAACGTCAGTCGATGCGACGCGATGATCGGCAGGATCCGACGCCACCACGGCAGGTTCCGGTCGCGAGAGATCCGGGCCCGGGGCCCGGGGTACTTCGACCGTACGCCACCGAGGGGATTGGCCTCTCGCGCCTCGAGGCCGTGCGGGGTACCGGTGGAGAGCGAAGCGGCCATGGAGCAATCGTACCGGTCACCAAAGTTTTCCCTTTCCTTCACCCAGCGCGGTTCGCAACCGCCCGTGCACGTAGACGTAGTCTGATTTCGTGCCCACACCACTCATCGTCCAGCACCCGATCGTCGCCGACAAGGTCCGCCAGATTCGCGACGCCTCGACCTCCAACGCCGACTTCCTGCGACTCTCGGGCGAGATCTCGCGTTTCGTCGCGTACGAGGCGTTTCGCGACATCCCCACGTGCGCCACCACGGTCGACACGCCAGTGATGAAGGGTGCTCCCGCCGTACAGATCGACGCCCAGTTCGTCATCGTGCCGATTCTTCGCGCCGGTCTTGGCATGACGCCCGCGGTCCAGGAAGTACTGCCTCATCATCGCGTGTGCCTCGTGGGGCTGCGTCGCAACGAGGACACCCTCGTGCCCGACGTCTACCTCGACGGACTTCCCGAAGACCTCGAAGGCGCACCGGTCGTGCTCTGTGACCCGATGCTCGCGACCGGGGGTTCGCTCGTGTGCGTGCTCGACATGCTGCGCTCCAAAGGGGCCGGCGACATCACCGTGCTCTGTCTGATCGTCGCCCAGACCGGCCTCGATCACGTGGCGTCCCAGCATCCCGACGTTCAGATCGTCGCGGCCGCCCTCGACGAGAAACTCAACGACGTGGGCTACATCGTGCCGGGCCTGGGTGATGCGGGCGACCGACTCTTCGGACCGCCGGTTCGTTAAGGCACGAACAATCAGAGACCGATATCCTCGTTCCACAGTTCGGGGTGTTCGTGAATGAAGGTGCCGAGTAGTTCGATGCAGGCGGAATCCTCAAGCAGTACGATCTCGACGCCCAAGTCCTCGAGCCAGTCGTGACCCCCGTGGAAGTTCGTTGCCTCGCCGATCACCACCGCGCCGATGTTGAACTGTCGCACGAGACCCGAACAGTACCAACAGGGCGAGAGCGTGGTCACCATGACCGTCTCGGGATAATCCCGACGACGCCCGGCGCGACGAAAGGCGTCGGTCTCGGCGTGGACCGACGCGTCGTTTTCCTGCACGCGCCGGTTATGACCAGATCCGAGAAGTTCACCGCCGCGGGTAAACAGGGCCGCGCCAATGGGAATGCCACCTTCGCGCGCGCCTTCGAGTGCTTCTTCGTAGGCGCTCTGGAGCATCCGACGAGCGAGGTTGACGTCGAGTGGCGAATGATGCGACGGCATTCAATAAGTATGCTCCAACGTCGTGGGCGAACGGACGTATTCAGTCGAGATCGGGACCCAACGCGTCGAGTTGCCGATCGTCTCGTTGAGCGACCAGTTGGCGCTCGCGCTGCTGATCACCGTCGACATGGGTGTCGAGTTCATGTCCCTGGCGGGCGAAGAACTCGCGGACATTCTGCGCCCCTATGACGTCGACATCGTCGCGACGGTGGCGACGATGGGTATTCCACTCGTTGTGGAGGTGACCCGTCACCTGGGGCTCGACCAGTACGTCATCTTGCACAAGACGCCCAAGATCCACCTGGCGGACGCGGTGAGTGAACCGGTCAGGTCGATCACCACCGACGCCGAGCAGCGTCTGCTGTTCGACCGGGCCCGGATAGGGGACGTCAAGGACAAACGGGTCGCCATCGTCGACGACGTGATCTCGACGGGCGCGTCGACGGGTGCGGCGCTGCGACTGTTGCGGGGCGTCGGCGCGGACGTCGTCGTCATTGGGACCCTCGTGACCGAGGCGTCGCTCTGGCGCGAGGCGCTCGGGCCCGACGCTCAGAAGGTGCGCGCCCTGGGTTCGATCCCGGTGTTTCGACCCGACGGGTCCGGCGGTCTGGTCGAGGACTGGAACGGCTGACCGACCAGCGCGAAGAGGACCGGTCGGTCAGCCGATGTCAGCGGTTGGGTTCGAGTTCCTTTTGCTGAGCGACCTGGCGCGCGACGTTGCCGGTCAGTTTCTCGAGGAGGAAGTACACGAGACCCGCGATGATCACCCCGGTCGGCACCGAGAAGTCGGCTCCGCCGAACCAACCGGCGGGGCCGCAGTTCGCCGACGCCGTGCCGCTACAGAAGAACGCGCCGTAGTGGTTGGAGATGGGCGTCATCCAGTGAAAGGGGAAACTAACGGGCGGCGGCGCCTTGGAAAAGGCGAGGGTCGCGCAGATGACGCCTACGACAAAGGCGATGATGGCGTTCCAGTTGACGCCGGTCGAACCGGTGAAATAAATGCCGTCCTTGTCCGTGCGCTGTAGCTCGCCTGGGTTGTAGCGGTACCGTCGCATGATCCAGTCCATCAAGTAGACACCCAACCACGGCGCGATCCACAAGATAATGACGCCCACGAACTCCTTCATGTAGAGCGAGAACGTCGACTGGAACTCGGCCCAGATGGTCAGTCCGCAGGCGATGAAGCTGTCGAGCACCACTGCCTGGTAGCGCTTCAGGCGTAGGCCCATCGCTTGGAGTGACACGCCTGACGAATACAAGTCCAGGGAGTTGATACCGAAGAGCTGGACGATCGCAAACAGGAGGAACAATACGACGATCCAACTGGGAATGTAGTGCTGGTTACGGAACGCCTCAAAAGGATTCGCCCCGTTCCAGATCGTGCTCGTAGATAAGAAGGTGAAGGTCAGCGCTCCGAGGATCATCATGAGGATCTCCGGAACCGCGGTACCGAGGAATATCCAGCCGACGATTGCACCCTTCTTCGCGTCGCGTGGCACGTATCGCGTGTAGTCGTTGCCGCACTCGGTCCAACCGAGTCCTGAGAGCGCGAAGACGAAGGCGAGACCGGCTGAATAGAGCTCCCAGCCACCGAGGAATCCCTTGTCGCTGGCACTGCCGTGCTTGATGTCGTAGATGGCCAGTACCACGAAGATGGCGCCAAAGGGGATGATCAAAGCCCGCAGGACCTTCACCATCGTCGCGTGACCGAGGTAGGGCATCACCGCCTGAATAGCGGCGGCGAGGATGATGAAGACGACCTTGAGACCACTGGACACGTGTACGCCGGCCATCTGGGTGAGCACGATGGCAGCGCCCACGATCAAGATCAATCCTTCGGTCTCGAAGCCCAACTGGGTGATCCAGTTAAAGAAGCTCACAAGTCGTGAACCTCGAGTCCCGAAAGACGCTCGACTGATCGTAAAGGCAGTCGTACCGGTCTCGGGTCCCTGCAGTGAGGCGAGGCCGAGCAGGAAGAACGAGAGGTTGCCGATGACGATGATGCTGAGCGCGGTCGTGAAGCTGAATCCAAATCCCATGAGAAGGGCTCCGTAGACGAAGTATTCGACATTGATCGCCGAACCGGTCCATAACGCGCCGATATTTCGCGGGGTGGCCCAGCGCTCGGTCTCGGGGATGTAGTCAATGCCGTGCGTTTCAACGCGAAAGGCCTGGTCGCCAGACGATCCGTCGTGTGACTCCAAAATTGATGCCACTGGTGTGGTCCTCCCTAGTCAGTGTCGATGTTGCTTACCCGCGCCGACATCGTGAGGTGCTCGTCGTACGCGCCCAGTCTGCCTGATTTGTTTTCAGCATCGTGACCGTTTCGTGACAGTTTTCTCAGAATTAACGAGTTCTTAACGGCTCCCTAGAGGGTTCCAAGGGTGGCTCGGCAAGATGGCGCCATCTCGAAACGTTCGAGGTGTTGTTAGAAAGGTTCCCCCCATGTACCGCACAACCAAGAAGAAGTTAGTGAAGCGAGTGAGCATTTCGACCGCCGTCGCACTGGGCGCACTCGGTATCGGCGCCACGGTCGCCAGTGCGTCGACGACCAGTCACGGCGCGAGGACCAGTGTTGGCCACGACGCCACTACGACCCCGGATCCCGCCCAGGGGTGCGCTCGAGGCCCCGGCGGTGTCGTGACGGCCCTGACCAGTAACTCTGTGACAGTGACCGATCCCGCAGGTACGGCCACGACCTTCACGATCACGTCCTCAACCACCGTCACCAAGGACCGCCGCGCCGCCACGATCGCGGACCTTGCGGTGGGCGATGAAGTCAGGATCAGACCGAGCGCCGCCGGATCCACGACCGCGGCGGGCATTGACGTCGTTCAACCGAGCGTGATGGGAAAGGTGACCGCCGTCAGTGGTGACGCCATCACCGTCTCTGGTCCTAACACGACGAGTACGACGGTGATCGTCTCGAGCGCGACCACGTACACCAAGGACGGCGCGAGTGCGACCCTCGCCGACGTCACCGTTGGCTCGTCGATCTTCGCCGAGGGAAGCTTCGCGTCCTCCAGTGAAACGAACGTCCTGGACGCGACCAGTGTGGGCATCGGCGTACCGGCGAATCCCGGCTCGAACTTTGGCCATCCCGGCGGACCAGGACCCACGGGTGCACCGAGCGGCACCCAGTCGTCGGCGGTGCACGCCTAAGAGGCTGTGTTCTATTTGGCGAGTGCCCCAATTGCCGCGACCAGCACGATCAGGACGTGGCCTACTCAAGTGACCTAACCGACGCCCAGTGGAATCTCCTCGAACCCCTGCTGGTGCATTCCGCCAAACGGGGTCCGAAACATGGAGCCGACCTTCGCCACGTCGTCGACGCGATGCTCTACGTATCGCACACCGGGTGCCAATGGCGCTACCTACCTGAGGAGTTCGGACCGTGGACCAGAATCTGGTCCCAGTTTCGTCGGTGGTCGAGGAATGGAACGTGGACCCGTGTTCTTGTCGCACTGCACGCCTCGTCGCGCATCGCCCTCGGTCGAAGCGAACCGTGGCCCTCGATGGTCGTCATCGATACTCACCTCGCACGAGGCGCGTCGAACGGTGGCGCCACCTTCCACAACCAGGGCGGCCCCTACGGTCGGACCAACGGGGCCAAGCGCATCGTCTGCGTGGACGTCACGGGCCTACCGCTGTGCGTGAGAGTCGTTCCCGGTTCGACGTCCGAGGCGAGCGCCGTCGAGCAGATACTCGATGACCTCGCCCGAACCGGTGCCGACGAACGGCTGGAACTCGTGCTCGTCGACCGCGGCACGCCGCAGTCCGCCGCCACGCGGTTGTCGGTGAAGTTCAATTGCGAGGTCCGACGGGTTGGGTGGGACGAGCCACCGCGCAACGAGTACGGCGCCAAGGTCTTTCGCCCCATCCGCCACGCCTGGCGGGTCGAGGTGGCCCACGGCCACCTCGTGCGACGGCGACGTCTGGCGCGCTGCTTCGAGAACACCGTGACCTCGGCCACCGGATGGCTGCACGTCGCCTCCATCTGCGAGGTCCTTCGGGCGCAGTGCTGAACTCGTAGGCGGCACCGCAAAGGACGACCCCGTTGAGTGGACGCGGGGGAGCTCTTCAGACCGGGTGGCCAGCTACTTCGTCGCCGACCGCGATGGCGAAGCGTCGCCATCCTGCGCGCACTCCGAGGTGGTCTCGTTGTGTCCCTTCGAAGTGCAGCCCCGCCTTCTCCAAGACTCGCGCTGACGCGAAGTTGTCGGGATGACAGGTGGCCGTTATGCGGCGAAGTCCCAGTTCGTTAAATCCGAAGACGATGAGTCGTCGCGCCACTTCGGTGGCGTAGCCGCGTCCCCACGATTCCCGCGAAAGGACGTAGCCAAGTTCGCTTGTCGACTGCGTGTCGCCAGTCGTGAGGTTGGCGACGCCGATCAGCTCACCTTCGAGCGTCGCGACGGCGAGGGTGAATGAAGTTCGAGGCTCTCGGGCCGCCTCGCGAACGACCTTCTTGAGATACGCCGTGGTGTCAGCCGGCGAGTTTGGTCCCCACGTGAGATACCGGGTCACTTCTTCGTCTGAGCCATAGCGGTGAACTGCGACTTCGTCGTCGAGCCGGAACTCTCGAAGCATGAGACGTTCGGTCCGAAGTTCCATACCCCTCATTGTGCCCCGAACTCATCATCGCGCCCGTTGCACGAATCAACTCAGTCGCTCACGGAATTGTCGTGCGCGGCCGATCCCTGGACCGGGCTCACTTCGCTGATTATTGCGCGATCCGAGTGTCACACCTCGTCCCAATACTGCGTGTCGTGGCCTCACGCACGACTCCAACGCTTTCGCACACGGGACAGGTGCTCTCTCGCGCCGTCACGTTCCAGTTCGCTCTCGACCCGAACCTCGAGCAGAGCATCTTCCTCGCTAAGTGCGCGGGAGCGCGCCGCTACACCGTGAACCACCACCTGGCACGAGTCAAGGCCAACCTGGACACCAGATCGACCGAGCGAGAAGCTCACTCCGAAAGTGGAGATTCACCCGAACCGTCATCCCCTTCGCTTTCCTGGACGTCTTTCTCTTTCATCAATGAGTTCAACGCCTGGAAGAATGGGGAGCTCGAGGACTCGTTGGTCAACGACGACGGGACTCGCGGCCTCGCCTGGCGCCACGAATTGCCCAATGATGTCTTCGAGTGCGCTTCAGTGGACGCCGCCCGGGCCCTCGAAAACTTCACTGCGTCGCGACGAGGCGAGCGAAGTGGAAGGCCTGTCGGGTTCCCCCGCTTCCAGGCCAAGGGGAAGGTGACGCCGCGCTTTCGCCTGCGCAACCGGGCGACGCCAGGTCGGGTGCCGTCGAGCCAGCCCATTCGCTTCACCGATCCCGCGCACCTCCGCCTACCCAAGATCGGGTCGGTGAAGCTCTTCGGTCCTACGCGCAAGGTCCGTCGCATGATCAACGCCGGTCGTTTTCACATCTACTCGGCCACCCTCACCGAGCGCGCCGGTCGTTGGACTATCTCCCTGACCGGCGTGGCTGCGCAGTTCCACCAGGCCGAGCGCAGTCGCACCACCCGTCACGCCGTCCCCGTCGGGGTCGACCGAGGAATTATTTCCCTCTGCGTCGCCGCCGACGCGAACGGTGTTCCCTTCGAGCGATTCGAGGGGGTGAAAACACTGAAGCAAGCGCACGCGTCGCTCAAGGCGACCAACCAGGCCCTGGCCAGAACCACACCGGGGTCCAAAGGCCGCCAACGAGCGCGGTCCCGACTCGCCAAGACCCATCGCAAGGTCGCCAACACCCGACGACATCTCGTCCACCAGGCTTCCAGGGCCCTGGTGGACCGATGCCAGGTCCTCGTGATCGAGGACCTCAACGTCGCGGGGATGGTGAGGAACCGACACCTGGCGAAGTCCATCGCGGACGCCGCCATGGGAGAACTCTCTCGTCAGATCCTCTACAAGGCCAGGTGGCACGGCGTCGAAGTCCGAGTGGCCGATAGGTTCTTTCCGAGTTCCAAGACCTGCTCGGGCTGTGGCGAGGTCAGAAACGACCTCGACCTGTCGGCACGGACGTACTCGTGTGAGGTCTGTGGGCTGGTCATCGACCGCGACCTCAATGCGGCCATCAACCTGGCCCGTTGGCAACCCAAAGAGCCCTCGGGAGTGACTCTGTTGAACCCAACGCCAGCTTTGCTTCTCTCCACAGCCTGATCCCACTGGGGTCTGCACCGCGAAGCACGCGGGAAGAGCCGATCGTCACCCGCACAACCATCATGTCAACGTGATGAGGGCCTTGGGTCGGAACCGAGTACTCAGACGAATCATCGTCTGGGAAGTCGGACGGTGAGCAAGCACCGCTGAGCCACTTAGTTCAGTTAGTCAAGGCGAACCGATGGGTCCAATTAGGACACACGCTGTAAGAGTTTGCGGTTCACCTTCTCAGGGCCTGGGCGTTCCTCCCAGCGCCTGGGCCCTGAACCTGCATCGGTGGCGAAGACGTTCGGCATTACACAACTAATCCGGTGGAGTTACTCCCTATTTATACGTATTGGCACCCGATTAATACGTGTTGGCACGCAGCACCATACAACTCGAATACGTTACGCAGAAGTAATTAGAAACAGACTTGCTTACTGAGTAGTTCTTGCTAAGTTTCCCCCAAGGAGGAAATTCCGCACAAGGTGGGATTTTCAGGGGGAAAGCAGGATCAAAGATGTCAAGCACGTTCGATCGTCGATCGTTCCTTACGCATTCGGCGGCCACCATTGGTGGTATTGCGATGGCCGGCACCGTCGTCGACGGATTACTCGAATCGGTAGCGGGGGCCACTGTCGGTGTTGGAAAAGGCAAGCCCAAGTACGGCGGTTCGGTGACGGTCGGTCTGATCTCTGACGTACCGAACTACCACGTCTTTAACGGCTCCCAGGGAAAGATGGACGCAACGCTCAAGTCGTCGTCGAGAACTATCAAGCGGCCGCCGCCGACCCGACGGTGGGTCTGGCCATTCGTCCGATTATTGCGTCAGTGGTCGCCACGGGCGCGTACGAAGTCGTTTACAACATGGTCGTGCCATTCTCGACGTACCCGACCAACCTGGCCGAGCAGCAGATCGCCTACATGGCGCACCCGTCGTCGTTTTCACCTACGTACTCGGGCAACCCCATCGGCACCGGTCCTTTCGAGTTCGTGTCCTGGCAGGTGGGCGTCGAGTCGAAGTGGAAGAAGAACACCGGCTACTGGCGCCGGGACGGCGCTGGACGAAAATTGCCGTACCTGAGCGGCATCAACTTCAAGACCATTCCGGACAACGCGACACGAAACGCCGCGCTGCAGTCGGGCGACATCGACATGATCCTCCAGCAGGACGGCCCGAGCATCGCGGAGTTGCTGAAGATGAAGGGGATCAATGTTCGCACGGACCTCGCCGACGAGCGCGACCCTTCGGTGAACTGTCTGATCATGAACACCACGGGTACGCTCAACCAGTACTTCCTGTGGGCGGGTGAGTTTGCGTCGGCGCTCGGCGTTTTGGGTGTCCTCGACTACCTCTACGGCCTCGAGTACTTCGGAGGTGTGCTAAAGACCGGTGCGTCGCCGGCCCAGGCTGCCGCCGCGACCAACGCGTGGCTCCAGGGCACCACGACCGCTGGCGGCATCACCGCTCCGGGCTTGTCGGCGTCTCAGGCCAACGCGATCACGACGTACATCGCTGGTGGGACCTCGACGGTGGCGAATCCTGCGCCGACGCTCGTCCAGTTGACGGACTACGAGGGCACCGCTGGTGCGGTGAATCCTTCGACCGGTAAGTGGGACCCGACGAAGAAGCCGGTGGTGAACGACGTGAACATCCGTAAGGCGTGTGCCATGGCGATCAACCGCAACACGTACTTCAAGGCCATCGACGGCAGTGTCGGAGCGGTCGCGGACGGTATCTACCGCAAGTCGTCGCGCTATTACCGCAACCCGGGATACCCCGAGTACAACCCCAGTGCCGCCAAGGCACTCGTGGACGCCTACAAGGCGGCCAACAATGTCAGCGAGGTGAGTTTCGTCATCGACATTGTCTCGGGCAACGCGTCGGCACAAAAGCAGTTCGAGTTCTTCCAGTCACAGCTGTCGGCGGTGGGGATCACGGTCAGCGCACGTGAGTCGGTCCAGAGCACGTTGATCAACAACGTGATCTACGGTGAGTACGACTGCTCTACGTGGAACCAGTTCGGTGGCGTCGACCCGTCACTCAACTATGTCTGGTTCCTTTCCCAGCCCGCGGGCACCTCCGCGACGGCTGGCGGACTGAGCATGCCAGCGCTGCCCTCGGGTACGTTCATCGCGGGTGCGGTCAACTTTGCCCACCTGGGCGACCCGGCCATTGAGTCCGCGATGCTTACGGCACTCGCGTCGCCGCCGAATTCGTCGGCGCAGATCAACAGCTGGGCGTCGATCAACGCGCAGTTCTCCAAGGACTTCCCGTACTTGTTCATGGACATCCTCGTAACGGCCTTCGCCGCCGCCAAGAATGTCGAGAACTGGGCGGTCAGCACGGCGGCCGACGGCGTCACCCGTACGCTCACCTTCGACGGTGGTTCCTCTCGTTGGGACCAGATCTGGCTGTCGTAACACTTCAGTGAAGCACACGAGGGGCGGCGCGTGCGCCGTCCCTCGTTGCGTTACGAGGGACTCTCCCTGACGTTGCCGGTGACGTTGCGCCACCACCACAACGTCGTCAGTACCAAGAGCACCGCCACGACCGCCATGACCGTGAAGGGGAGCGCGGCGTTCACCGAAAACAGAAATCCCGACACGCCAGCGGCGACGGCGAGCGAGGCGGTATTGGACGTCGCGTACAGACCCTGGCGTCGACTCAGTTCACGGTTCACGGCGCCCTGGCTCATGAGCGAAGAGATCGAAGGCAGCGAGAGCGCTGCTCCCACGGATTCGAGTGATCCGAGAAAGAGGATCGCGACGTTGTTGTGGATGTGGGGATAGAGCGAGAGGAAGAACGCGCCGTTGACGACGCCCGCGAGGGCGATGAATCGCCGGTTCGCGTGGTCGGCGAGCCACCCACCCACACTGCTCAGGGCGACCCAAGGAATGGCGAACATCGTCCAGCTGAGTCGGATCTCCAATGTCGTGGCGTGGTGCGAGTGCATGAGCAGACTCCAGCACGCCTCGTACACTCCCACGCACAGGCCACCAGCACTCGTCGCGAAGAGCGCACCGATGAGTTGAGGGCTCCACTGCAGTTTGGGCAGGGGACTTCGGTCGGGCGCAGCGTCGCCCACGTTGGTGTGAAAGGCCACGAACGCCGCGATCAGACTGATGACGCCGGTGCCAAAGAAGGCCCACCCGAGGTCGTGCACTGAGGCGACGACCCCGACCACGGGACCAAGTGCGAGGCCGAAGAGTTGAGCGGCGATGATCCTAGAAACCGCTCGCCCTCGTTGTTCCTGGGCGAACAGCGCGGCAACCGCAGACATCGACGCCACTTCGATGGCGCCCGCCGAGGTGCCCTGGACGGCACGGGTGAGAATGAACCAGGGCGCCGTGACCGGTAGGAGATAGGACATTGACGCGAGGCCGTAGGCGACGAGACTTACGATGAGGACGGGTCGTCGGCCAAATTTGTCGGCGAGATGACCAAGAAAGAATTGCGTGATGACGCCCGCGACAAAGAACGACGCCATGATCAAGCCGATGAAACTCGGCGTGCCGCCGCGGTGTTCTAGAAAGAGCGGCAGAAGAGGAAGACCGAGGGTCGCGCCCATCCACTGGATGCCCACGATGATGGTGAGGCGACGAAGCGTCTGATCGGGACTCGAAACTGGCACGGCGACCACGCTAGTAGTCGGGTGTTGGTTCCGCTTAGAGAGTTCCGCACTCGAAGAGGATGAGTACTCCGAGCCCCACGTAGACCCAAGGGATGGCGACCCTCCCGTATCGTTCGCCGAAGGTGACGACGCGCGGGTGTCCCGCGACCGCGCGAGCGCCGAAGATGAACAACGTCTCCCACAGGGCGAAGACGATCAGTACGAGCACTTCGTGCCACGAACCGTTCGCGCGTAGTAACGGAATCCACACCGCGATGTTGTCGCCGCCGAGGGCGATGCACAAGACGAAGGTCGTCAGTGCACCGCGGCGAAATTGTTCTCTCGCAGGCTTGGCTCGTTGGGACCAGGCGTGCGCGGCGAGCGCGAACGGAGCCACACAGAGTAGTCCGATCCATCGAAGCGGGATTGCGGTCAACAATGCCCCCACGCCGGTCGCGATCACCAAGAGCACGCCCACCGCGAGCGCGTGAGCGACACTCACGCTCGAGTAGCGTGCACGTTCGCTCAGTGCAAGTTGCGCGGCGAAGGCGAAGAAGTTGTCGAGCATCGTGCCCACGAACGCGAATGACGCGATAACAACGATCCCAATGACAGTGTGCACGCGCCCGACATTACTTGGCGGTAAGAAGTGGCGAAGTGCGTGGGGAGTAGGCTCGCGGACGATGATTCGCCACGTCTCCGTACCGACGGCTGAACAACTCGAGGCCGCACGACGAGTGGTCGCCGATCATCTCGTACCCACGCCGACGATTACTTTGTCGCTTCGGGGGCGACCAGTGCTCGTCAAGCTCGAATGCCTGCAAATCACCGGCGCCTTCAAGGTCCGTGGTGCCCTAGCCGCGATTGACGCCGCGCATCGCGAAGATCCTCGAGGTGCCGTGATCACGTCCTCGGCGGGCAACCACGGGCTCGGCATCGCCCACGCGGCGTCAATCCTCGGTGTACCGGCGACGGTTGTCGTGCCCGCGAACGCCTCGCTCGCCAAGGTGAAGAAACTGAGGGACTATCACATCGAACTCATTCAGTTCGGTTCGTCCTACGACGACGCCCAGCGCCACGCCCTCGAACTCGCGGACCTTCGATCGATCCGTTACATCTCGCCATTCAATGACACCAACGTCATCGCTGGTCAGGCCACTGTCTTTGACGAGATGCTCCTTCAAGCACCCGAGATCGAACACGTGGTGGTGCCCGTGGGAGGGGGAGGACTCATCTCGGGTGTCCTGCTCTCTCGTGAAGGGAACGTTCGAGGCGACGTGAGGGTCACCGGAGTTCAACCCGTGGAGAGTTCGGCGATGTACCACGTCTTGCACGGTGTTCGGATGTCCGAAATCGTTCACCGCCCGACGATCGCCGACGGACTCGCGGGCGGCGGCAACGAAGGTGCCATTACGAATGAACTGATCGCCCAGCACGAAGTTCCCCTTGTTCTCGTCGAAGAGATCGAGATTCGTCGTGCCGTGCGTGAAGTGGCCGAAGTAAACGGCCTCGTGTTCGAAGGTTCGGCCGCGACGCCGTACGCGGCGATTACGCTCGATCTGGTGAACGACGCAACGTCGCGAATAGGTTTCATCGCCAGCGGGCGTAACATCTCGCACGAGCTTTTCGTCGAACTGCTTAATGAGCCGCTTGCGTAGCGCGAGATCGGTGCTGCAAGGTGGGCGGTAGGGTTGTTACATGCCGGCACCGAAGAAGACGTGGTTCACCATTCTCGGTGTCGTCGCCACTGGTCTGACCACACTCGGAATCGTGCTCGCAGCAACGGATCCCAATCCATCGGGAATCGCGAAGGATCCGCTCGCACTGAACGGTTACCCACCCAAGACCGCCAAGCTCGCGATCAGCATTGAGACCGGAAGCGCCATCACCATTCACGCGCTTGTCGACGTGAACTTCACGACCAACAAGATCGAGGCGACGCTCGTGGTCCCACTCGTTCTGGCGGGGATTCCCGTGGACGTTCGCTTCGTAGGCGACCAGATCTACGCGAGCACGCCAAACTTCGCGTCGACCATCGGCAAGCCGTGGATTGCGTTACAGGGCAATCTGCCTCCTCTCTTCAACTATTCGTTGGAGTTGGTCAAGCCCGACATTTCGCTGATCAGCGGCTTTCCTTCGGAAGCCGTCACGAGGAATGGCTACAACGTCACCCACGACTTTCGCCGCGACAACGTGGCCGTGACCCAACTCGGCGCGTTGTCGTCGAACTTGTCCAAGGTCGGCTCGCTCAATTGGAGTATCACCACTGGCAAACAAGGTGAGGTGACGTCCAGTACCCTGACCGTCTCGACGCGTCACTCGTTCACGACCCTGAGTGCGACGGTTCTTTCGTATAACCAGCCCACGCGTATCGTTGCACCTCCGAAGGACCAAGTGAAGGTTGAGAGTTCGGCCTACTTGAGGGGGCTGCTCGGTTCGGGAATGTTCTCGGTCTTGATTCCCGCGAACCTTTCGAACCTCGGCAGTACGAGTCTGAGTTGACCAAACTCGAGCTCGTCCACCCCGAGCCGCGTTGGCCAGCGTCGGTCGCGTTGCTCGCTTGTGTCGGCCTCTACGTGGCGCTACCGGACCGCTTGGTGGTGGGTCCTCGTTGGCTGGTGCCAGTCCTGGTGGCGTTGCCGCTCCTACCGCTGTCGGCCCGTAAGCACCGTCGTCCCAATGACGCACCGTGGGTTCGCGCATTCAGTCTGGGGTTGATCGGTCTGGTGACGCTCGCGAACACGACGTCGGTCGTGCTCTTGGTCCATCGCCTGCTCAACGCCAACGTGTCCCAGGGACGCAACCTCATTTATTCAGCGGTATCCGTGTGGCTCACCAACGTCATCGTCTTCGGGTTGTGGTTCTGGGAGATCGACCGAGGCGGGCCACATCGGCGCGCGGGTTCAGACACGTCGTTCCCCGACATCCAGTTTCCCCAAACGGAGAATCCCGAACTCGCCCCCAAGGATTGGTATCCCCGGTTCTTCGACTACCTCTATACGTCGTTCGCCAACGGCACCAGCTTCGCCCCCGCTGACGCGATGCCCCTGACGCTGATCGCCAAGACGCTCTTCGCCCTGGAATCGGTAGTGTCACTGATCACGATTGCCGTGGTGGCGGCGCGCGCCGTTAACATTCTGCGCTGATCATTCGCCCAACAGGCGACTGAGCATCGCGCTCGCGCGCGATTCACGTCCCTCGTGTTCAACGTGATCGGCTCGTGCGGCGAGTGTCCGTCCCGCGTTGATACCGAGCCAGCGTAAGGGTTCGAACTCCCACTTTCGTGATTGGTGGTGCACGAACGGAAGAGTCGTGTGGTCGGTCACCGAATCGGGCGCGGCAATGAGATCGGCGAGCGCGACCGCGCAGACTCGACTCAGGACGACGCCGTCGCCCGTGTAACCTCCCGCCGCCGCAAGACCAGTGCGGTGGTCGAACACGACCGAAGGTTCGCGGTCTCGCGGTAGCGCGAGCGGTCCTCCCCACCGGTGCGTGATCGCACCGGTGAAGGTGGGAAAGAGTTCGCGGAGGGCACGTTCGAGGGCGTGGAAGGTCTTGCGGTCCGCGTCAAATCGCTCTTCGACGCTCGAACCAAAGTGGTAAGGCGCACCGCGACCCCCAAAGGCGACGCGGTCGTCGGCCGTGCGCTGACCGTAGATGATGTTGTGACGCCCGTCGGCGAAGGTTGCGTAGTGTCGAAAGCCGGCGTCACGCCAAAACGCGCTCGACTGAGGCTCGGTCGCGATCATCAATGAGTACAAGGGAGCGACCGTTCGCCGTTCTCGAGGCAGGGTGGAGGTGAATCCTTCGGTCGCGCGAACGACGACGTTCGCGCTCAGGGTGCCGCCGACGGTGACGACCCGAGCGCGACGGCGTGACGAGCCAGGGAGGATTCTCGTCGCGGCGGTGTTCTCGTAGATCGAGACGCCCAGACGTTCGCAGACGTCGGCGAGTCCTCGAGCGAGTCGGGCCGGGTTCAGTCGAGCGCAGTGTGGACTGAAGGTTGCGCCGAGCGCCCCCGCCACGTAGCCGTGCTGATAGAGCTCGTGTTCGTCGAGCCAACACAGTTCGCCTTCTGCGACACCTCGGTCTCGCGCGGCGGCGACGTGCTCGTGTAGTCGCGTCACTTGGACCTTGTTCCGGGCGAACGTCAGTGAACC